>NZ_FRCW01000002.1:300000-464888 GCF_900143055.1 Fibrobacter sp. UWR3
C
This sequence comes from Fibrobacter sp. UWR3, assembly GCF_900143055.1. NCBI lineage: Bacteria > Pseudomonadati > Fibrobacterota > Fibrobacteria > Fibrobacterales > Fibrobacteraceae > Fibrobacter > Fibrobacter sp. UWR3. The sequence continues at coordinate 300,002 of NZ_FRCW01000002.1, forward strand.
CTGCGGGGGCGAGCTTGGGGTCGACGGATTTTCTGTCGGTGTTTCCGCCGGAGTTTCCGGCTTATCCGGAGTCTTGTTCTCCGTCCCCGCCACATGCAGTTCGCCCGTAGTCTCGCACATTCCCTCGACCGTCTCGCCCACTTCGCCCCAAGTAGAAGTCAACATAGCGCACTCCGGCGAAGAAATTATCTTGCGGTAGTCAATTTCGCGTTCACCTGCCGGGTCTATCACGACAGCCCACGCACTCCCCGTCACGCAGGAATTCAGGCCCGCACGGCTCGTCGCCTGCCAGCCCGGCATGTCCGGTTCCATCTGGTCAAAAACAATCGTCCCGTTGATGCAACCGCTGTAGTCAAAATACTCCGTCTGCCCGTTCCCGGGAGCACCGTACCCGATGTTCTTCCAGCTGCCAATGCCGTTGTTTTCGTGCAGGTAGGCGTTCTGCAGGCTCACGTATGTACCCGCAGCAACGGGAACTTCAGAAGCTCGCGCCTTGGCGATAACGCCAAACAACTTGGGCACCCCCACCCCAGCGAGGACACCCAGGATGACGACCACCACCATTATTTCTACGAGAGAAAAGCCCTTTCTCATACACCGGCCTCTTATCAATTGTTTTCCAAACATAAAAATACATCGTTTCGGCTATAAAGTCAATAGATTTGCGACAAAATGTAAAGGAAAATAAACAAAAAGTGTCCAAAAACGCACATTTTTGGACACTGACAATAAAATTCTATGGAATTACTGGTTCAGAAAATCGAGCGCCTCGCCAGCAAGTTCCACGCAACGATTGCACGGAATGACCTTGTTCGGCCGGATTTCAGCGCACTTGGTAAAGTTCTGCGCACCGCGTTTGAAAAAGTCCTCGATGGCATCGGCATGGTCGGGCTGCATCATCTTGGCCGCATAGAGCGCACCGCAGGCGCCGTTCGGGGCCTTGCCTCCACCGAATGCGCGGAACATCTCCGCCGCCTCAACGGCTTCCGCCTCGGATTTGCCCGTGGCGCGGGCATAACCGTAAGCCACCGACATCGCGCAGTTCCCGCGCTTGTCCGCATGGAATTTCTTCGAAATTTCGGAAATCTTTTCTGCCATATAGAACCTTATTTAACCCTGATGACCTTCGACGCAAGCAGCTTGTTGCCAGCCATGAGCCTTGCCACCATGGTTCCGCGGTGGAGGTTCTCGAGGTTCACACGGGCCTGGGCCCCTTCGAAACTCTGTGCCAGCAGCTGGTTGCCGAGCATGTCGAAAATCTTCAAGGTCTTGGTGCCCCGGGCGTTTGTCTGCATGTAGAGCGTGTTGCGGCTGAGCTGCATCTGGGTGTCAAGTCTCTGTGCGACTCTCACAAAGCCTACGCGGTCGTCGGTAGTATTTGCGGGGCCGTAACCCCACAGTAGCTTACCCTTGTCACGGACGACGATGTAGGGATTCTGAGGCGCTTCCTGAATATCGCCTTGATCCTTGTCCCAATCCGGTGCGCCTGCGTAAGCGGGAGCATCCTTGCTGGCCTCGTGCGCGGTAAAGCTCCAGCCTTCCGTTACCTTGACCTTGGCGGGAGTGCGAAGCGTTTCGCACGTATTACCCTCCTTAATACCGGAAGATACGCCTACGTCCATTCGGATTCTAGTTCCAAGTCCGATACTTCCGACATAAATGGGTTGTACCCATGTGTACGTCTTTTTCTCTTCGTTGTAGGTGTCTTCAACCTTTTGAGGTCCATGGCTCCTCATATAGTTTCTTATTTCCGAATCGTTACTACAAGCCTTGATGAATCCGGCCATATCGTAAGTTGCGCATAGGTCTTGATCGAATATGACCCCGCACGCATCCACATCTTCTTCGGTTGCGTCAAAGTAGATATAGGCCATAACGCTGTCAACGTCTTTTATGGTTTCATTGAAGATTTGAATATTGAACATGTCCATGTCTGTCCACGTATAGTGATATGCCGTTGCGTAGACCTCTTCAGAGAATGGATTGATTTCGCCGGTCTTGCAGTTGTCGCACTTCTTTTCGTAGTAGTCACTGCCACCATTGCTTACAAGGGTGAGGGCCGACAGCAGCGTCGCAGAGGCGTCAAGGCAGGTTTCAGACAAATGATAATCTTCCCAACTCATTTTGCTTTCCGGAACCAACGAGCTTGAATCGCCAGGAACAGTCCCACCAAAAAGGGCTCCTACGGGGCAATTATACTTGTAGTTAAAACCCGGAGAGGTCTTGCCTTCGGGGTTAGAAGCACGGTGATGCGGGTGAGCGTCGTTCTTATCGCCAATGCCGTACACAAACGAAACGTCCCACGGATTCACGCCGAGCATGTAGTTCAGCTGGTTGATGCCGAGCTGGCGCATTTCACTTGCCTTGAGGCCCGTACTTGCCATAGCCGGGAGCGTGGCGCCCTGCTTTTCGATATCGGCGGCTACATCGGCGTATGCCAAAACTTCAAAGATGTTTCCCGCTTGATAACGGTTGAAATTCCATTTCTGGTCGGTAAGCATCGTGTACCAGATGGGGTTGTACTTTACCGTATTGCCTTTGAAGGCGACGCCACCTGCCGGAAGCACAACCGATTCGCTCCCGATGCTTCCGCTTACATCACTGAGGTTCGCAATCATGTCGGCAAGGCAGTCTTCAATGGCCGCGAGGCGTTCAGCTTCGGTAAGTCCATATTCAGATGTTGCCTTGGTCTTGTCGGCAAGAATCAACTTGTACAAAGCGTACAGCGCGAAACTATGGGCGTTAGCCCAGCTGGTGTTCTTTACGTTTTTGAGCATGCCACTCGCATCGGCAGCGAACCAACCGCCACCAAAGAAGCCTGCGCCGTCACGGATCTGTTGACTTGCGAACAATTCCGTCGTGCGGATCATGTCGTCGGCGTAATCTTTTTTGCCTGTAGCGTACAGGAGCGCTACCGAAGCGAGCGCCAAGTCGTCGGTAAACTCATTGTTGCCGTTATAGGCGGGAGAACTGAAGGTAGTCTTGTTGTTCTTGAAAGTCTTGCCTTGGGCCAAATCCTTCGCAAAGGCATACATCTTTTCGGCAACCACCAAGCAACTGTCTGCAAATTTCTTGTCGTACTTGGCGTAGTCCTTGGAAAGAATTGCAAGGCCTGCTGCGATGTCACTGGAAATGTTGGCGCCGAGTTCTCCGAGTCGCACGATTCTGGCTGCGGGACCACCACGGTCTGTGGCAACGGAAGAATTGTCTGTCGGAAGATAATCCTGAGCTTCGGGGCGTCCCCACCAGCCGTGATCACTACCGAAGCTGCCTACAGAAACAGGCATGTCGTCAACGACGCCCTTGGCGAATTCGTACGCTTTCAAGAAGAAGTCAGCACCATGCTTGGCCTCGCGCAAGACATCGGGCACGCCATCGGTCTTGACAAATTCACCCTGGTTGTAATCGTAGTGGTCCACGTCTTTACCGGGGTTGGTGGCATGCATCACGGCAAGGGTCATGAAGGCGTACGCCATGGTCTGCGATTCCTTCAGGTGATCACCACAGTCATACCAACCGCCTGCCAAAGAACCTGCCCTAGATGCGTCAAAGGAAGAGGTAGTATCTCCTGCCGTAGTAATCGCGCCACCGCCGTCTTTGGTATGGCTCGGTCCGTGGAACCAGGACTCGGAGTTTCCGCTGCGCTGGATGCCGAAGAACTTGAGCGTGGCATCCTTTGCCATGGTGTAAACGTCGTCGCTCACAATGAAGGTGCTAGAGATTTCGTCACCGACCTTGATGCGCAGGCGCTTTTCGGTAGGTACGTTCTGCGGGATGTTTCCAACCTGGATAATGCCGGAAGGACCAGTGAATTCAACTTTGTAGCGCTGTTGATCATTTGTTGTTGCGTTTGTGCCGGCAACAATGGTCCAGTTGCTCGCCGTTTCGGTGGTGGTCGTGGTAAAGAGACCGGTCACCTTAGTGCTGAGCGACTTTCCGTCGGCATCCACAATTTCAAAGTCCTTGGCCGCACCCACAAAGTAGAACTGGCGAACTTTGTCGCTCTTGAGGTAGCCTGCCTGGTTCACGCGGATCGGCGAAATCTTGGTGTTGATGGCATCAAAGTAGGCCTGGTCCAGGGTGTCGGGCATCATCGCCCCCGCCTTAAAGCTTGCAGGCGTTGCGGGAATATTCAGAACGCCAATCTTCTTGGTGACCGTCGTGTCAAAGTTTTCGAACACTTTTGCGTCCCAGCTCAAGGGCCAGGTCGGGCGAATCAGGTCGTATGGCGTGGTAGCGGCCATTGCCGTAGAGGCTGAAATGGCGGCCAGGGTAGAAATTGCGGTTAGTACCCCAAAATTCTTCATAATCTTCCTCCTTTTAGGATAAGTTATAATAAATATAATACACCGCACCCCCATTTGCAAATATTTATGCACAAAAGTTTGGTAAAAGCCCCCCCCAGCAACACACCCAAAACAAGGCAATCGAAGCAAAATGAATCGCAAAAAAGGCCCTGCAAAAAGCAGAGTCTTTATAAAAAGCAGGAATTTGCGCAAGCGCAAAAAAAGCCTTTAATTAATAAACTGTAATTCGTCTAGAAACGAGCAAGACAAGAAACGCGAGCCGAAGCTGTATAAGACATACAGCGAGAGCTCGCGTGACGCAGTATTGCGAAGTTTATCGACGAATTACTTATCCGTGAGGAATGCGACGCCCGGCAGCACCTTCCCTTCGAGGAGTTCGAGAGAAGCGCCACCACCCGTAGAGGTGTGGGTCACCTTCTTGTCGGCACCGTACTTCTTGGCAGCCGTTGCGGTATCGCCACCACCGATCACGGTGATTGCGCCGGCAGCGGTAGCTTCGACGATAGCGTCGGCCATAGCCTTGGTAGCCTTTTCGAAGGCTTCGAATTCGAACACGCCTGCAGGGCCGTTCCAGACGATGGTCTTTGCAGACTTGATAGCGTTCACGAAGAGCTTGGTGGATTCGGCGCCCACATCGAGGCCCATCCAGCCAGCCGGAATGCCTTCGGCGTCAGTGACAGCCTTCGTGGCGGCATCGGCAGCGAACTTGTCGGCAGCGATGTAGTCAACCGGGAGGATGATTTCCTTGCCGGCAGCCTTGGCCTTGGCCATCAGATCCGGAACGAGCTTGGCACCTTCTTCGTCAAACAGAGAAGAACCGATTTCGATGTTGTTCAGAACCTTCTTGAAGGTGAAAGCCATGCCACCGCCGATGATGATCTTGTCGGCCTTGTCGAGGAGGTTGTTGATGAGCTGGATCTTGTCGGCGACCTTGGCACCGCCGAGGATGGCGAGGAACGGACGCGGAGGATTGTTGAGCACCTGGTCGAATGCCTTGAGTTCCTTGTTCATGAGGAAACCGGCAGCGCGCTGCGGAAGTTCAACACCAGTCATGGAAGAGTGATCGCGGTGAGCGGTACCGAAAGCGTCGTTCACGTAGACGTCAGCGAGCTTGGTGAGGCTTGCGCGGAAGGCCTTGACGGCTTCCTTGTCGGCCTTTTCCTTAGTTTCGGTGCCATCGGCGTTCTTGATCTTGCGCTTGCCTTCTTCTTCGATGTGGAAGCGGAGGTTTTCGAGGAGGATGATTTCACCCGGCTTGATAGCGGCGCAGGCAGCTTCGACTTCCGGACCCACGCAGTCGGAGAGGAACTTCACCGGCTTCTTGATGAGTTCTTCGAGCTTCTTTGCAACCGGAGCGAGAGTGTACTTCATGTTCTTTTCGCCATTCGGACGGCCGAGGTGGGAAGCGAGCACGACGGCTGCACCGTGATCGAGAGCGTACTGGATGGTCGGGAGAGCGGCTTCGATACGCTTGGTGTTGGTGATTTCGCCAGTCACCTTGTCCTGCGGAACGTTGAAGTCAACACGGATGAACACGCGCTTGCCGGCGAGTTCGAGATCTTCGATAGAGAGCTTTGCCATTATGGATTCCTCTTTTAGGGTTAAAATTTACGGGCTAAAAAGTAGAATTTTTCGTGCCGAAATACCATATAAATGGCAAGAAAGATTGTTCTACATCATAAAATGGGGTTAAAAGCCTCAAAAAAACTTATTTTTTATAACATCTCCCCTTTTTTTTATATATTTCGTTGAAAAGCAATTCCGTATTGGAGTACAAAATGAAGCGTTTCTTAGTGGCATTCTGCCTTTCCATTGCAACGGCTTTCGCCGGCTCTTACGATATTGAAGAATTTACCGCAACCGACGCCGGCACGCCCGACGAATACATCACCGCCGAATTCGGTGGCCAGCTGAAGACCGCTCCGGCAGACGAGGTCAGTTCCCTCCAGGACGGTCGCCTGGTTGTCCGCCAGAAGTTCACCGACCCGTTCGGCGAGACCCCCACGGCCTACCAGCTCTACCAGGGTGGCAAGGGCGACCTCTCCGGACTCGTGGCCCTGACTGCAGAAGGTGTCGATTATTCCAAGCTAGTTACGACCCGTATCTACGCCCGCAGGGGCATGCCTATCGAGGAAGACGTCGAGAAGGTCTATTTCGACGGCAAGGCCGTGTATGTTCCCGGTCTATCTTCCGCTATTGCATTCGTTGACGGCAGCATGGTGCAGTTGAAGGGCGACGAATCGGCAGCACCCGCCGAAGAAGAAGCACCTGCACCCGACGTCGCCTCCAGCGAAGAGGAAGAATGCGACGAGTACGATCCGGACTGCGAGGACGAGGAAGAAGACGAAGATATCGACGTCAAGGGCGACCTCGACGAATCCAACTCCCGCGCCGATGAACGCGACTACGCTATCAGCGACGCTTCCGAAAATGCGACCGACCGTTTCGGTATTGCTGACGAAGTCCGCTTCTGGACTGCCGTGGGCCTTTCCGCCCTCGCCGTTACCGGCGCCGTTGTCGGCGTAATGCAGCAGATGGAAGCCAACAAGGCCAAGGACGCCTACGACGACCTCGACGAAGTCCATTCCGGTATCATGGCCGGCATCACGAGCGCCTGTGCGGCCGACAAGGAACCCGCGGCCTGTGAAGTGGCAATGAAACAGTACGCCACCTACAACACGACCGAAAAGTACACCCTTGCCGACCTCGAAGCCCGCATGGACACCAACAAGAAGACCCAGGATTCCTACACCTTCGCCCGCAACCTCTGGTTCGGCGTGACGGCGGTATCCCTGACTGCAGCCATCGTGCTCTTCGTATGGTAGTCGAAACCGGCAAAATTTCGCTAAAAGACCTGACGTTCGATTGCATTATCGGAACGCTCCCTTTCGAGAGAGAAAAGGAGCAGCCGATTGTATTGAACATTTCCATCTGGCTTGACTTTACGCAGGCCGCCCGTAACGATGACCTGGTGCATTCCATTGACTACGCCCAGCTTTCCGACAACCTCAAGGAGTTCATCCGGGGGGCGAAGTTCCAGCTCGAAGAGACCCTCGTGCTGGAAACGGCGAAGTACATCCTGGGGAACTACCCCAAGGCCCTGGCGGCCGAAGTGCGGGTAAGCAAACCGAACGCCATCCCGAATTGCGCAGGCGCCGAATCCAGCATCCGCATCCGCCGGTAAGGTTCCGCGCTCAAAGCGCCACCCAAGTTCTAGAAAAGAGGCCGCAACGACGCGGCCTTTTTTCGACAGTCAGTTGATTGTCCTGTAACGCAGGGCCTCCGAAATGTCCACGACTTCCACATTCGGCGCCTCCCGCATATCCGCAATGGTGCGCGAAACCTTCAGCATGCGGTAGAACCCGCGGGCACTCAGGTTCATCCTGTCGGCGGCAGAAACCGCAAAGCGTTCCACTTCGGGCGACATGCCCGCAAACTTTTTCGCGCATTCCGACGACATCTCCGCATTGGACTTGAACGGCAGGTCCTTAAACCTCTGGCGCTGGATGGCACGTGCCGCACAGACCCGCTTGCGGATTTCGGCGGAACTTTCGCACTTGCGGTTATCCACGAGTGCGCCCGCCTCCATGGGCGGCACGCTCACCTGGATGTCGATGCGGTCCAATAGCGGGCCCGAAATCTTTTCGCGGTAACGCTTGCGCGCATCGGGCAGGCACGTGCACACGCGCTTCGGGTCCATCGCAAACCCGCAGGGGCACGGGTTCATCGCAGAGCCCATCATGAAGCGTGCGGGCCACACCACGGTCCCGCTCGCACGGCTTACCGAGATGAAGCCATCTTCCATCGGTTCACGGAGAGCCTCTAGAACAGTCCGATTGAATTCCGGGAGTTCATCCAGAAAGAGCACGCCATTGTGCGCGAGGCTCGCCTCGCCCGGCAACAGCCGGGCACCGCCGCCCACCAGCGACACCATCGAGGCGCTGTGGTGGGGCGTGCGGAACGGGCGAACGACCACCGGCCTGAATTCCGCGGAGTCGCCCGAGCGGCGAGCGCACGAATGTATGCGAGTCGTCTCGAGGATTTCCTCGTCAGTCATATCGGGAAGGATTCCCGGCAGGCAGCGCGCACACAGCGTTTTGCCGGCGCCCGGGGAACCCACGAGCAAAAAGTTATGCGCCCCCGACGCCGCCACCTCGAGCGCGCGCTTCACGCCCTCCATGCCAACCACGTTCTTGAAGTCGGGAACCTCAAGGGAAGGGGGTCGGGGCCTCGTTTGTATACCGGACGCGATTGATGGTTTCGAGCCCACGCCCCCTTCTAGAAATTCTACGCATTCCCTCAGGGAATCCGCACAAACGTAATGAAGACCTTCCACCAGCAAAGCCTCGGAAGCATTCGCCCGGGGAATCACCAGGATGTTCTCGCTATCCCGCGGTAAACCCATCGCGATGGACAAAACCCCTCTCACTGGCTTCAACAATCCATCCAGCGAAAGTTCACCGACAAAGACATAGCGCTCCACCTCCTCTACATTTATCTCTCCTGTAGAAACGAGCATCCCGATAGCCAGTGGAAGGTCTAGTGCACTCCCCTCCTTCCGCAAATCCGCTGGCGACAGGTTTACCGTAGTACGGAAACCCGTCACCACCTTCCCGATGGAACGTATCGCCGAAACGACGCGCTCTCGGGATTCCCTCACCGCATTGTCCGGGAGGCCGACCAGAGTAAATCCAGGCAACCCCTGCGAGGCGTCAACCTCTACACTCACAGGGACGGCCTTTATACCAAACAAGCAGTAAGAACGGATTCTGCGGAACATTTGCACCTACTAAGCTACGGCAGCCTGGTACTTTTCCAGGATGCAATTTTCAATGTGCTCACGCAGCTGGCGTGTAATCGGATTGCAGATGGACTTGAAGTCCTCGCCCTTGTAGAACGGATCGAGCGGGTAGCTCACGAAGAGCCCGTTCACGCCATCCATCACGCGGAGCCCGCGAATCACCATCTGGTCGTTCAGCACAATCTGCGCGAGCCCCTTCAGATGCCCGAGGCTCGGACCTTCCTTGAACGGGAACACCTGCACCTGCGTTACCGCAAGGCAGTCGAAGGCGGGATCCACCTTCTGCTGGGCAGCATTGCCTGCTGCATTCGTATTTTCTGCCATATTATGGCCTCCTATATTTTGTGTTAAACCGCCTCCACGACAACCCATTTGCCGCTTCCGACGGGCACCCCTATAGTTGCAATTTCCGTGCCAATTTTAAAATGCCGTTTTTCGCAAAAATTCGCCATATCGCGACACCCCTACCTAGTGATTAATCGATTAAATCACTGATTTATCTATTTTAATCACTATGCTATTAAAACCGAATATGAACTGGAAAGCGAACCAGGGAATCCAGACCCCGACCGTGATGGCGAACGTCTCGGAAGAACGTGAATTTGTACAGATTGACTTCTACGTCGAGGAACCGCTCGACTGCTTCAGGGCCGAAGTCATGGAAGACGGCGGGCACAGCTGGGAAGATTCCTGCGTCGAGGTGTTCCTGCAGAACCCCGCAAACGCAGAAGAGTACTTCAACTTCGAGGTCACGAGCCGCGGGGCACTGCTCGCCGCTCGCGGTACCGGGCGCGAGAACCGCACCGTACTCAGTGAAGTAGCGCTTTCGCAAATCGCGCGTACCAAGCAACTCGCGAGCATCATCGGGGAATTTATAAGCTGGGGCATAAGCCTGCGCATCCCGGCGAGCATATTCGGGCTCGACGCCTTCGAGGGCGGTCACCTGCGGGGGAACCTGTACAAGTGCGCCGACAAGGCGAAGACCCCGCACTACCTAAGCGCCTTCCCCATCGATACCGAGAAGCCGGACTTCCACCGCCCGGAATTCTTCCAGGAACTCGCATAGGCATTCCGGGTAAGACATGTCTACCGTAATCCTCTTCAACAAGCCGTTCGGCGTACTGAGCCAGTTCACGCCCGAATCGGGCCACCCGGCGCTCGATACCTTCGCCTTCCCGCCGGGAGTGTACGCGGCAGGCAGGCTCGACCACGACAGCGAAGGCGCATTGCTCCTTACGGACAACGGGAAACTCATCAAGAAGTTGCTGGACCCGCAATTCGAGCACCCGCGCACCTACCTGGCGCAGGTCGACGGGCAGATTACCGAAGAGGCCGTGCAGCGGCTCGCAAAAGGAGTGGACATCAAGGGTTACCGCACCAAGCCCTGCAAGGCAGAGATTGCCGAAGAGCCCGACTGGCTTTGGCCGCGCAACCCTCCGGTGCGGTTCCGCGCGAACATACCCACAAGCTGGGTGCGCCTCACCCTTATAGAAGGCAAGAACCGGCAGGTGCGCCACATGACGGCCGCGGTCGGGTTCCCCACGCTACGGCTCATCCGCATACAAATAGGAAACATCCCGCTGGGCGAACTGAAGCCCGGCGAGTGGAAAACGGTTACCGATAGGGTAATTTGATTTTTTTAAAGCAGGCCCTTCTTTGCCGAACGCATCAGGTTCTTCACCTGCTTGTTCGTGAGCTGCGGGACTTCCGCGTCCTTCTGGGCACGGGACTTCGGGGCGCATTCCTCGCAGTAGTGCTTGAATACGGTCCCGAAACTGGCGGCACCGTCCATGCGGTCCGTCTGGCGGCTACGGAAGGCTCGCACCATGGTTTCCTTGTGGCACTTGTCGCACACGCCCATCTTGGGGGCGGCAGGCTGACGCGGACCGCGGTCCTTGTTCCCATGTTCCGTAGTCATGTCCCAGGCACGTCTCTGGGCTGCAATCTTTCTGGCAAAACCATCATCTAAAAGACTCATATCAGCTCCTTATTTATCTTCTAACTCTCTTAATATACAATCTTGCAAGAAAAGCGATTCGAGCGTAATGCACAAAGAGGTGGGTTTTGCGTCTTCCGAATACAGACTGCGGGCAAATTTGCCCCTTTCCAGTTGCTTTTGCTTGAAAATATCCGCATGCCCCGCGAAATCGAACACCTTCACCCGCGAAGGGAATGCAGTTTCGAACGCCCGGATGGCATTGTTGAGGATTTCCGCCTTGTCGCTCACGCCGGGCACGGAATCGGGAGGAACCGTCACCACGAAGATGCCGGACTGAGTCTTGTTGACAAGTTCACGCACGAGGCTCGTGTAGTTCTCCGCCGTAAGGAACCCCGAACCCGAATCCTTCTTGAGGTCGGTCAGCCCGAGGCCGAGCACGATGCGCCCCGCCTTCTTGCCGATAATGTCGGAAGCAGCCCGCGCCAAGAGCTGTGGCAACGAAAGCGGAACCGGAGAATTGATGGAAAACTGCATGGGCCGCGATGGTTCCCGGCACAGGAGCATCTCGGCCACGCGGGAGGCCACCTCGCCCTGTTCTCCGAAGAGTTCGTCGCCGATTATGAGAATCCTGTTTTCCATGCCTTTAATTTACTTACTATCGAGGGGTTTGACCACTGAAATTTCCCAAAAACCGTCTTTTTTTTCGCGAGAGAGTATGCTACAGCCGTCCGCAACCAGCGCTCCGGGGACATTCTCGATAGGGGAACCCTCGTCGAGATCAATCTTCAGCACGCGCCCGCGGGGGTAACCCGACATCACGAGCCTCGAACGGGCGGCATTGCCAGGACAAACCACGCCCCGAAGGTCGAGCACGTCGGGAACTTCGACCGTCACTCCGGGCAGGGGCTCGCCAGACTTGGCCTTCTCGCAAAACGCGGCTATTTCCTCGCAATGACGTTCCGGATGTTCGAGCCAGCGACCGACCGGATATGCAGGCAGGTCCGCAAGCATCACCCTGGAAAGGGCATCCTCGGGCGCAAGTTGCACCCCGAACGTCACGCGGAGCCACTCGACACACGCATACGAGATAAGCGATTTCAGTGCATCACCGAAACCGGCATCGTCCCTGTGCGAAAGCATCCATTTGACTACCGAAGACGGTTCGCCCGAATTACGTTCATCCATATTTTTTACCTAAACATACAATTTAATTGCACTTCGTCGCAAAAATGCGAAAAAACGCGATTTTTTGTAAAAAAGTTAAGTCCGTCACTCTTTTTTCCATAAAAATAGTAACGAAACATAGCAAAAAGAGGCATTGATTTCTATATTTGCGCCCAAGCATTTGATTATGCAAAAGGTTTTGTAAACGATGAATACAGTTCTCCTCTACGCAATGTTCGTAGTCTATGTCATCGCCGGCGTGGGATTGGTGATTTACGGGTTCAGTTGCTACTACAGCATATATCTATTCCTGAAGAATAGCCGCCATACTAGACTATCAGACCGCAAAAAAATTCTCAAGTTCTACCGCGAGCATTCTATCAATGACCTCCCGCAGGTCACGACCCAGCTCCCCGTATTTAACGAGGCGAACTGCGTGGAACGTCTGCTCGACGCGGTCTGCGCTATCGATTACCCCAAGGACAAGCACGAAATCCAGGTTTTGGACGACTCCACCGACGAATGCTACGAAGTGGCGAAGAAGAAGGTGGCCGAACTTGCCGCGAAGGGTTACGATATCAAGCTTATCCACCGCACGAACCGCCAGGAATTCAAGGCCGGCGCCCTCAAGGAAGCCATGGCCGTCGCGAAGGGCGATTTCCTCGCGATTTTCGACGCCGACTTCGTACCGGAGAAGGACTTCCTGTTAAAGACCATCCCCTACCTGGTGATGGACGACCAGATTGGCCTCGTTCAGGGCCGCTGGGGCCACCTGAACCGCACGGAATCGGGCCTTACGCTCGCCCAGTCCATCGGTATCGACGGCCACTTCGTTATCGAGCAGTCCGCCCGTAGCTGGGGCAAGCTGTTCATGAACTTCAACGGTACTGCAGGCGTGTGGCGCAAGCAGGCCATCTACGGCGGTGGCGGCTGGGAAGGCGACACCCTGACCGAAGACATGGACCTCTCCTACCGCAGCCAGCTCGCCGGATGGAAGATGAAGTTCGTGTTCGACGTGATTGTGCCGGCCGAACTCCCGAACGATATCAACGCCTACAAGGCACAGCAGTTCCGCTGGGCCCGCGGTTCCATCCAGACGGCCATCAAGATTTTGCCACGCGTGTGGAAGGCGAAGGTCCCGCTCCGCATCAAGATCGGCGCGTTCCTGCACACCACGCACTACTCGATTCACCCCTGCATGCTGTTTACCGCCCTCTGCGCCTGGCCGCTCCTCGCGTTCTTCGAACCGGTCGCGCACTTGCCCAGCTGGGCATACACCGTCGGTTTTAGTTTCATTTTCCTCGCCGCAATCGCACCTTCCGTTCTTTACTTCGTTGCACAGCGCTGCTCGGGCTACACCGGCTGGAAAATTCGCATGCTCAGCCTCCCCATCTTGATGGCGCTTGGCGTGGGCATCGCCGTGAACAACACGCGTGCCGTGTTCGGTGCCGTGACCGGCGTGAAGGGCAGCTTTGTCCGCACCCCGAAGAGCGGCGGATCCAAGAAGAAGGCGAAGAGCCACTACGCACAAAAGTTCCCCTGGATGGCTGTCCTCGAACTCGGCGTGGGCGTGTACTGCATCTTCGGTCTTCTGGAATACATCGGCGCACAGAAGTTCATTATCGGACCGTTCCTCGCACTCTACGCGGTGGGCTTCCTCTCCGTGGGCGTGCTCAGCTTCATGCACTTTATCGGAAACATTATCGAAGTGCACAAGGCCCGCAAGGAACACGGCAACGTCGAAGAGCAGGAATCGTAATCCGCTACAAACGATTTGCATCAGGGCATCCGCGAAGTTCGCGGATGCTTTTTTGCATGGTATGGATATATTCAGTCGAGCGGGAATCGTAGGCGGCAAGGATGTGCACGTATTCGCAGTGAAACATGCCGTAGAGCCCGAGCGCAGACGAAACAAGGATGCCCGCGACCGCGAGCGCCACCATGAGTTCCATTAGCGTGAAGCCTTTTTGCATCGGGTGAGCCTCCTGAAAGTATAGTCGGGCGTGCGGATTTCGAGCCACTGGAGCGATGTGGCGGGAACGGGGGTGATGGTTATTGCGGGGGAATCGTTTGTCGCGAGTTGATTGTTTATTTCGGGGGGATCGTTTATTGCGGGGTGGCCGCTTATTGCGGGGTTGCCGTTTATTGCGGGCGGAGTGTTTATTGCGGGCGGGTTGCGGGTTAGGGATGCGCGGCGGGTATAGACGGTGTCGGCGCAGGGCGGGAGAGAAACTGCAAGGGAATCGATGTACGCGGCTGCAACAAGCGCAGAATCCGAGCGGGAGAACTCGAGGGCAGAGATGCGCCGGAACGCCCCCAGGTACAGCGAGAGGGAGGCCGCCCCTGCGGCAAGAACCGCAAGCGCGACGAGGACCTCGAGCAAAGTAAAGGCTTTTCGTTTATCGCAGGCGAGATGTTTATCACAAGGTGCGAGTCGCTTATCGCTGGAGGCAAGATGTTTATCGCTAGTAATCACTGCGCGGACCTCCGGAATACGACTTTCTCACCGTCGAAAAACGCAGGCAGAAGGGCATGGGACGAGTCGCGCACGGTTCCGGGAAACGCAGCACCCGCGAGGCTGTCGGGTTCATCGAGTTCAACCATGCCGCCCGGCGCAGCGAGCACGCCCGCGAAGGAGGCTTGATTCAGGAAGGCGATGCGCCCGCTGCCCGACCCGAGCGATACGGCTACGCTCGGGAAATCTGCCCGCACACGGTCGCGGATGGTCACAACATCTCGGGCATAGAGCAGGCCCGAAAACCTGAAGGAGGAATGCACCTCCAGCGACGCGCCGGAATAGACCTCGAGATGCGCGACCGTGACTTCGCCACCGAGGGTTACTTCGCCCTCGGAATAGATGCGCAGCGTGTCGAAACGCGCCCGCCCCTTCACGTTCACGGAGCCATCGACCAGGAAGGCGGCGGAAGGGACTCGTGTATCGAAATCGAGCGTGAGGTCGCCATCGCTCACATGCAACGCGATTGCGGTATCGAGCCGGAAGATGCGGCGATTGCCGGACATAACGCGGAAGCCCCTTGCCGTCGTGATGGACTCGCGAAGGGCGGCACGGTATTGCGTCATGGCGGTGTACCAGTCATCAAACCGCAGGCGGGAATATCGCGTGCCGTAACTTGCGCAGAAACTGCGAGAAGAATTTGCAGACAAAGAAAGCGAAATATTTGCGGGTATAGAATACGAAATATTTGCAGGTACAAGATGCCCGCCGACCAGTAGCGGGGCACAGATGCGACCCCACGGGCCAACAGCCTCGGCACTTACCGGCGGGAGCCCCGCAAAGAACCCGTCAGGGAATCCCGATAGGTTCGCAATAATTGCCGATTCCGCATCGTAGACCGCCTGCACTTCGCGCGCGTAGTGGTTTGTGGAACGCAGCACGCCTCCCGGCACCCGCAAAAGGCAACCGAACAGGATGGTGAGTGAAAGGATAAGCGTGAGGACAAATCCCAAAACGAAACCGCGCTTACATTCCATTGCGGACCTCCCGAATTTCACCCCCGCAGGCAAGCTGCACACGTTCCTTCCCGATAGAAACGACTTCGAAGGGCCCGAGGGAATCCCCGAGGCTGTACCAGGAAGGCAATGCGCCCGCAATCGATGCGCTGAAAATGCGACCCGCCACGACGCCGTGCAAGCGAACAGGAGGGAGGTCGCAACCAGGCGCCGGTTTGTGAGTGCCGCGGGCATCGCCGATTTCTGATACACCGCGAACGTCGCTCTTAAACGGCGCGCGCTCTTCGTTAAACTGCGCATAGCCCTCATTAAACTGCGCGACCGCCTCTTCGCTCGGGCGCATCTCCGGCGGAGGCGTGAGCGCCGGAAGTTCCGCGCCTGCAGGCGATATTACTTCGGGTGACGCGCCCGACAAATCGCCCGAAAGAACGTTCCACCAGGTACTAACCGCAAGCAACAGCGCCACGCCCGCAGCAAGCGCAGGCCATACTAACTTCCCGCGGGTTCGTACCCGCCAGAACGGATCGCTCCCCGCACGCCTTAACCAGCGGAGCCTTTCCGGTTCCTGCACGTCCCCTACGTCCATAAACGCGCAGTACCATTTTTCCGCCCGCGAAAACAGGTCGTCGTTCCGGAGAAAAACGTCAAACCGCCCGAGACGTTCCTGCACGCTTTCTTTATTATTATACTGAGGTTCCTCGCTCCAGTGGCAAAGCCTTCCTTCAAAGAAGACGAGGATGTACAGCCAGCCGTTGTCCAGAAATGCGAAGCGGCAGTTTCCGCAACTTTCGCGCAGGCTGCACCCGCAATAAGCGCTTTCGCACGAATCTTCCTCGCGCATTAGTTTGTCTGCACACCCGTAGAGCATCGCCGTCCGGGGCAAGATGCGCTCGCCTCGCCCGCGATATTTCGCAGGTTCCTTTTCTGATTTGCGCTCGTTCGCAAGCATCACCAGGTAGCGGTGCTTTCGCCCGTCCGTGCTGTTGAAGCTCACCATTTCCCGGAACACGGGTTGCGCCGTGCAAGAGCTTTCTGAACACGACTGCGCGACACTCGGGAAATCCTCGGCAAAGCGCCTGCGGAGCGTCAGCGGGTCCAGCACGCCATCGAAGCCTGTCACCACCTCCCAGGTCCAGAGCCGCGCCTCCACAAAAGCCGTTCTCGCCCACATCAGAATTCCACCTCGGGCGTGATGAAGATGGCCAGTTCGCTTTCGTCTTCGACCTCGCTCACGTAACTGAAAAGCCTGCCGATAAGCGGGATGCTCCCGAGGAACGGAACCGCCGTGCGCACCTCCGACTTGCCCTTCCGTACGAGGCCGCCCAGGCAAAGCGTCTCTCCGTTTTTCAACGTGACGGTCGTCTTCAGGTTGCGCGTGCTGATATCGCGCGGGCCATCGCCGCTCGAGCGCCCCGCCGTCTTGATTTCGGGCGAAATGTTCAGCGTGATGCTCCCGCCCTGCGTAACTGTCGGGGTGATTTCCAGCGAGATTCCGTCATTGAACGAGCGGTAATCCGTAATCGGGTAGCCGTCGGCGGATACCTGGCTCACCAGGTAATAGACCGTATTCGTCACGTTCAGTTCCGCCTTGTTGCCGTTAAGCGTCGTGAGCCGCGGGCGCGCAAGGACTTCGGCCCTGTTGTTCTCTTCCATCGCGGAAAGTTCCATCTCGAAACGCGCCGGCAGAATCCCGATTTTCCCGAACGCGCCCGAAGCGGAAACGTCCTTCCCCATAAAGTCCCAGAACCCGCGCACGCCCAGGTCGTTCTCGCCCGTCTTGCGCGTAGAGCCGCTGTGGAGCCCGATTTCGAAATTGCGCCCGCGCTTGAGTTCCACAATCACGCACGAGATGGTCACCTGCATGGCGGGCCTGTCCAGGTTTTCGAGGATGGCGACAGCCTCCGCAATTTCTGCGGGCGAGCCGCGCAGCATCAGCGCGTTCTGTTCCTTCACTTCCGACACGACAAGCCCCGAACCCGGCAACAGCTTGGAAAGTTGCGGCACGAGAGATTCCGGCGTCGTCGCCTTCAGCGGGTAAAGTTCCGTTCGCGAGAGCACGTTTTTCGCCCCGCGTTCTGTTACAAACAAAGTATTCGAATCGAGCGCATAGGTGTAGCGGCTCCCGCGAAAGAGCGACTGCAGGAGATTCGCAAGCGGTTCGCGTTCAAAACGCATCTGCAAGTTCTCGCGCACGTCTCCGTACAGCACCAGATTGAGGTTCGATACCCGCGAAAGCTCCTTGAGGAACATGTCCAGCGGGGTGCCGTCCAGTTCTACCGTATAGAGAGAGTCGTCCTGGGCTATATCCGGCACGGAGTTTGCGCCCGCGGGCGAAGCGCCGTTCGCACCAGCGCCGTTCGCACCCGCGCCACCCGCGGGCAAATTGCGTGTGCGTTCCACACGGAAGCAGTCAGCATCGCGCCTCACGCGGAAACCGTGCGATTCGAGCAGCACCCGGAGCGCTGTCCCGGGCGGTACGGATTCCAGCCGGCCGCTCACAGGGCCCGCGACATCGGGCGAAGCTACCACGTTCAGGCCCGTATTCGCGGAAAAATCCCGGATAAACTCGCGAACGTCGCGCTCCCGCACATCGAGCGACACGAGCGAATCTGCTACCCGAAAAAAATTCTCGCCACGTTCCAGGCGCTTGCGGATATGGAAAACCGTCCCGTCGCGAATGAGTTCTAGCCCGAGGGTAGAACACAACGACGTGAGCCCCTCCAGCAGCCCGACGCCATCGAGGTGGAACGTGACACGCGCCTCCGCACCGACGTCCACAAGCACGGGCACCCCGTAGGCAAGCGACACCGAGCGGGCGACATCCTGCAGGCTCGCATCCACGAAATCGAGCGAAACCTTGTCGGGCACGTCGCGCTCAGCGCACCACGCGCGCCCCAGGCAAAGAAGTAAAATAATAACGAGGCAAGCTACCGCGGGCATAAAGCATCCGCGACTTTCCTCCGCATTTTTGCGAGGCACAATCGTCCCCTAGATTTTAACACTATAATAAAAGGGCGTCACTCGACAGCCGACACAACCCGAAAAACGAGTTGAACATAATCTACAAAATTAAAAACGGAAAAACCAGCAATTAGAGAATTTTTTCAAATTCTTTCAGGAGGGCTCGGCCTTCTTCCCATTCGCCGAGGTTCGAAAGCGCATTGATATGCCCCTTGCGGCCCACGTCAAAGAACATCGAGCCCCACGCATCCGCAAAAACACACGCACGCTCGATAGTCACATATTCGTCGTTCTCGCTCGCGACAACACACGAGGGCACCGGCAACTTTTCCAAAGGCATCGGAGCAAAGTCCTCGACAATGTCAATCACGTCGATATCCGCAGGCGCAACGAGGAACACGCCCTTGACTTTTGCCGGAACGGCACCTTCCCTCGCCTTCTGCATAAGCCAGAGGACCGTCGTCGCGACCCCCAGACTGTGCGAAACGAGAACCGTATCGGACTCGAGCGCAGCCACCGTCCTGTCGAGCGTATCGACCCAATCCGCCTTGTGCGGGTGTTCCCAGTCGTGCTGTTCAACGCGGCTTGCATCGGGCATGTTGTTCGCCCAATAAGTCTGCCAGTGAGTGGGGCCAGAATTGCTGTAACCGGGAACAATCAGATAATGCATCAAGAACCTTGTTGAATTACATGCTCACGAACTTGCGCATGCTTAGGATAGCAGTGAGTACGCTGAAAGCAAGACTTACAAACAACGTAACTACAGGAATGAATAGCCCAGCCAAGAACGTCTCGTGGAACAGCTGGACCAGGAGGAGCAGCGGGACTACAACGAAAAGCGAGATGTGGGCCGCGGCGCGGACCGTCTTTACGCGGAGCGAAAGCATCAGCGAGAACGATGTCGTGAGGAACACCGCCGAGAGCGCGCCGAGAATAGAAGCGAGCGCCGCGACGGTCGAAATATCGGGATGCGACGCCCAGTAGACGAACTGCGCCAGGAGCGCGAAACCCACCGGAAACGGAACAATCGCGAGCAACTTGCCCCAGAAGAGCCTCGCAGGCGCGATGGGAGAAAGCTGCAACAGTTCAAGCGAGTTGCGTTCGCGCTCGCCCGCAAACGAATCTCCGGCCAAGGGAGAGCCCATGGGCGCCATCAGGCAACCGAGCAAAAGCATCATGTAGCCTTCCATGCCTTCCATAATCTGCCCGCCGTACCGCGAAACCGCAATTCCCTGGCTCGCCGCGAGAATCACCGGCGGAATGATGAACGGAACCCAGAATCGCGGATCCCGGAATATCAGGCGAAGTTCGTGTCTAAAAACGTGGAGCATGAGTGAAGCGGCTTCGCCGCAGTTATTAGTCAATAGTTAGTAGTTATTAGTTGACTCAGGTTACGAGATGTTTATCACAAAAATACAATTATTCGAACAAAGAGCGGGCTAACATGCGCCAAAAACATTTATTTTCACTTGCTGAATGGCGTGAAATTGGGTATATTAAAGATTATGAAATTTGTGGCAGTATTTATTCTAAGCCTCTCTTTGCTTGTTTCCAGTTCTTTTGCGGTGTCACTTACTCCACCACTTGTTCTAAAGATGCAAGAAGACCGAAGCATGGCGACAGACATAGACACTACTACTAATGAATCCTTTTCTTTCCTCGATGCATTTATACTTAGTATGTCTATTCCGTTATTTATCAGCGGATTAGGTTTGGTAATGGTCGGTCACGCACAAAAAGGAAATGACGACTACAACCAATCCGATGCAAAGTTGAGCATCGGGGTAGGCACCGGCATGACCGTCTTAGGAGCGGGCGGGTTGATTTATATTATTTACTTCTAAAATTTGTAGTTGTCATAATTTGACACTCTAAAATTTTATATTACTCAACGTGGGGAGCATTTGGCGACATCCCGCAAACTGCCAACAGGAAATTTTGCTTAAAAAAGCGGAATTTTCCATCAAAACATATTGACTTTTGATTATAATATATGTATATTATGGATATAAAAGTAAGGTTTGACGAAGAAAAAGCCGCCTTTATCAGCGGAGGTACGAAAATGGAGAACTCAGAATTTGAGCCAATGGACGAGGAAGAAAGACTCCTCATGGAAGCCATTGAACGAGGCGACACAGAACCTCTTCCCGAAGAAGAGGTGAAACGCATCAAGGCAGAAATTCGCGGATCTGCCCACAACATCACTATCCGGATGAAGGATGCCGACATCGAAGGCATGAAGGTCAAGGCCGCTCGACTTGGAACAAGTTACCAGACGCTCATCAATAGCCTTGTACACCGCTACCTGAATGGCGGCGTCACAATAAACGAAGCGTTTTAAAAGATTCCTAACTTTTAACCATGGACGACATATTTGCTTTCATTGGCGGGCTCTACCTGGGGATTCATTACACCCGCACCAAGAAAATTGAGTACGTCTTCAAGATTCAATGGAAAGAGCAGCCCGTACTTTTCGGCATCATCATCCTTCTCTTCTGGTTTTTCGCGCTGGACAGTTTTTACGACACACTCGACCTATTCGGACTCTCTCCCATTTCCGGGAGACCGCTGCAACTCCTGGACATCATCACATTCTTCGCAATATTCTTTGTCGCAACCATCGCGAGCATTTTCACGAAGCAGGTCGAGATAAGGAAAAAGATTTACACCTGGCAAGACAGGCCACTAACCAGAAGTTCCATTCTGGTCATTTGCCTACTCTTGACAAGCATTTTCGTGAAAGAACTGCTGGAGTTCTTCGCAATTTTATAATTAAATAGATCCCCGCCTACGCGGGGATGACATAAAGAATGGCGGCTTCCTTCGACTGTCGCTCAGGACAGGCTCTAGCCGCCTTTTTGATTACTGTCTCGTAAGAGTCTTGTACCTGATGGGCTTCGGGTTGTCGGCATCTTCGCCGAGGCGCTTGCGGCGGTCGGCTTCGTATTCGCTCCAGTTGCCTTCGAACCACACAACCTTGGAATCGCCTTCGTAAGCGAGGATGTGCGTGGCGATACGGTCCAGGAACCAGCGGTCATGGGAGATAATCACGGCGCAGCCTGCGAACTTGAGGATAGCCTGTTCCAGAGCCTGCAACGTTTCGATGTCGAGATCGTTCGTCGGTTCGTCAAGGAAAAGCACATTGCCCGGTTTCTGCAGGTTCTTCGCCATGAGCACGCGGTTGCGTTCACCGCCCGAAAGCGTCGTGAGCTTTTTCTGCTGGGCAGCACCCGTGAAGTTGAAGAGTCCGCAGTAGGCGCGGCCGTTCATCTTGCGGTCACCCACCATAATCTCGTCGTTGCCGCCGGTGATTTCTTCCCACACGGTCTTGCTGTCGTCGAGGCTGTCGCGGCCCTGTTCCATGCTGATGATTTCCACGGTCTCGCCAATCTTGAGCGTACCGCCATCGGGCTTTTCCTGGCCCATAATCATCTTGAACAACGTTGTCTTACCTGCACCGTTCGGGCCGATAATGCCCACGATGCCGGAGCGCGGCAGGTTAAAGTTCAAGTCGTCGAACAGCACCTTGTCGCCAAAGGCCTTCTGCAGGTGTTCCGCCTGGATAACGATATCGCCCAGGCGCTTGCCGTTTGCAATGTGAATCTGCGCCACCTTGATCTGTTCGCGGGAATCTTCGGCCAAGAGTTCCTCGTAAGCCTTGAGACGGGCCTTGCTCTTTGCCTGGCGGGCCTTCGGGCTCTGCTTGACCCATTCCTGTTCGCGGGCCAAACGCTTCTGCCTGTCGGATTCGCCCTTCTCTTCGCCACGGAGGCGTTCCAACTTCTGGTCAAGCCACTGAGCGTAATTGCCTTCCCAAGGAATGCCGCGACCGCGGTCAATTTCCAGAATCCAGTTCGTTACGTTGTCGAGGAAGTAACGGTCATGCGTCACGAGAATTACGGAGCCCTTGTACTCACGGAGGTGGCGTTCGAGCCAGGCAACCGTTTCGGCATCCAGGTGGTTCGTCGGTTCGTCGAGCAACAGCAAATCCGGTTCTTCAAGGAGCAGACGGCAAAGGGCCACGCGGCGCTTTTCACCACCGGAGAGGTTCGTTACCGGCCAGTCGCCCGGCGGGCAACGGAGAGCGTCCATCGCAATTTCGATATTGCGGTCGAGGCTCCACAAATCCTGCGCGTCGATGATGTCCTGAAGCTTCGCCTGTTCGTCGAGGAGCTTGTTCATCTCGTCGTCTTCCATGGGTTCCGCGAACTTCATGGAAATCTCGTTGAAGCGATCGAGCACGGCCTGCTTCTTGGCAACGGCCTGCATCACGTTTTCCTTGACGGTCAAGTTCGGGTCGAGCTGCGGTTCCTGCGGCAGGTAGCCCGCGGTGCGGCCCGGTTCAATCCAGGCTTCTCCCTGGAATTCCTTGTCGATACCCGCCATGATGCGAAGCAAGGTAGACTTACCGGCACCGTTCTGGCCAATGATGCCAATCTTTGCGCCGTAGTAGAAACTGAGGGAAATATCCTTCAGCACCTCCTTGTTAGGCGGGTAGGACTTGGTCATCTTGTACATGTAGAAAACGAATTTTTCTGCTTTATTCTGTTCGGCCATATTCAAGTTCCAGATATCAGGTTACAGGTTTTTATTTCTCCGTTCAATAATACAAAAAACGAGCACCCGCCCGGGCAAACTACGCACCCAATATTGATATATTTGACGCATGGAAAGCAACATCCTAAAGCGCCTGCGCGAGTGGTTCAAGAAAAATGCGGCAACGCTCCCGTGGAGGCCCGCAGATTTGGACGCGCCACGCGACCCGTATGCGGTATGGATTAGCGAGACGATGTTGCAACAGACGCAGGTCGCGACGGTACGCGACTACTACATAAAGTGGATGAAGCGCTTCCCGGATATCGAGACTCTCGCCAAGGCGAACGAGGAGGAAGTGTTCCGGTACTGGCAGGGGCTCGGGTACTACAGCCGCGCAAGGAATATTTTAAGAACCGCAAAGACTGTGAGTGGATCCTATCGGCCTGCGGCCTCCAGGATGACAAGC
This sequence comes from Fibrobacter sp. UWR3, assembly GCF_900143055.1. Classification (NCBI taxonomy): domain Bacteria; kingdom Pseudomonadati; phylum Fibrobacterota; class Fibrobacteria; order Fibrobacterales; family Fibrobacteraceae; genus Fibrobacter; species Fibrobacter sp. UWR3. The sequence goes on from NZ_FRCW01000002.1 coordinate 323,647, forward strand.
GAAGGTGCACAAGCGCATATCGCGCGTTGCGAGATGCCAAATGCCCGTTGCGAGATGCCCGATGCAAGCGTCCGTTGCGAGATGCCGCGGACACGCAAGGAACTGGAAGCATTGCCGGGAATAGGCGCGTACACCGCAGGGGCAATACTGAGCCTCGCCTACCACCAGAAAGAAGCGATTCTGGACGGGAACCTGGTACGCATCTTTGCACGTTTCTACGCGCTCGATTTTCTGCCGACAGACAAGGCGAGCGCCGGCAAGAACGCAACCGGAAAGAACGAAAGTTGTGCCGAGGCCTACTGGAAATACGCCCGCGAGGTCGCAGACTCTCCCAAGGCATACATGCACAACGAGGCCCTGATGGAACTCGGGCGCACCGTATGCAGGAGCAAGAATCCCGACTGTGCAAACTGCCCGCTAAACGGCGGATGCCGTGCCAATGCCGAAGGGCGCACCGGAGAGTTCCCGCCCAAACGCGAGCGCACGCAGTGGGATTGGCACGGCACGGCGCTTGTCGTAGAAAGCGCCGACGGCAAGCTACTTGCCGTATCCGCCGGGCAAGCCTTCCTTGCGGGGCAGGCGACGCTCCCGCATTTTGAAAGCCCGAGGAACGCCACCGCGGGTTTGCCCGCAGAAGCGGAAGCCTACCTTAACGCAGACAACGTTGTACATACACGCGAATGCGGGAGTTTCCGGCACAACATCACGGTGCATAAGATTGAATGCAGGGTATTGCACGTAAAACTTTCGACAAAAGCGAGCAAATGCGTCGCCAGTTCGGGCAAGAAAATTGACCCGCGGTTCAACGCAACGTGGGTCAAAAAGGAAGATGCCGCGAAGGCGTTCGCGAATAGCTTTAGTTTGAAAGCATTAAAAATTGCTTTATAGATCCTCGCCTTCGCGAGGATGACGAAGGAAGCGAGGATGACGATGTGGGTTCTAAGATCCTCGCCTTCGCGAGGATGACGAAGGGGGCGAGGATGACACGCGCTTTAATTAAAACGTCTTCTTGACGGTGCAGACGAAACGGATGCGGTCGTAGTCGCCGTTAGGCACCTGCACCACCTCGTCGGCAAGCACGTGGATGAGCGTACCCGCAAGGTAAAGTCCGAGCTTCGGGAACTGCTGCTCGAATGTAGCGTCCCAGTACCAGTCGCCCTTCACCACGAGCGGGTCGTGTCCACGCAGGTTCCACTGGGCATCGCTCCTGTAGCGCAGCGAATGCGAAACGCGGAAACTCTTGCGGATAAGCCAGTCGCCAGTAAACGCGACAAAGAATTCCGAAGGCGTGACCTCGAAGCGTTCCGTAGGCCCGTCGATGCGTTCAAAGCCCGCGAGCGCACGGAACTTGAACATATCCTCGTACCACGCGTCAATCCAGAGTTCGCCCGTAATGCCCTTGATCCAGGAATTTATGCGGGCAACATCTCCATAGCGGAACTCGAAGGCGTCATCTTTCACGAAACCTTCCACGTCGAACGTCTCGGCACCGTGTTCCTCCCAGAAGCTAGCGCGCCCGCCCAGCGAGACGGAAGCGATCGTATCGGCAAACGCGAGGTATCCCTGCACCAGGTTCATCTGGCCATCCGGTGCAAGGTCAATTTCGTCATTCACTCCCTTCATGTTGAAATATTCAATATCATCGGCAAGCGGGTTCAAGCGCGTACCCGAAATATTCTTGATACCGAGCGTAACGCCCATGCCCTTCACGAGAACGGGCGCACCCATCTCTACGCTATCCTGCACGAGCCAGTCAGAATCGTTCATGCCGAACATCACGTCGGCGCGGAGCCAGCGGAGCGGCTGTACACGCAACTGCATAAACGGCCAAAGCACGCGGTCGTTATCGAGCCCAGTATAAACGTCGCCGTCATCGCTCACAAAGCGGAAGGCCAAGCCTCCCGAAATCTGGAAAACGCCCTTCTGGCAATCTTCGCCGCACTTGTAAAGCACGGAACCGCTCACCTCGTCGCGCTCGCCAGATTCACCGACTCGCTTGTTCTGGTATTCCGCGTGCTCGTAAGCGGCAGTCAGCGCGAAGTTCCAGAAATCCACACGGCCTTCCACACGGGGCGCCATGTGTACCGGAATCCAGCGGGACGATTCCATGTATTCCCAGATGTATTCCTCGCCCGCAAGCACGGAAGCGTTCACAAAATCGTTCGTATAGCCCAGCCCGCCGTAGATGGAACTGAACATCGGGTAGTTCTCGCCGAACAGCGAGAACTCGTCATCGACCATCTTCTTGCGATAGCTTGCTGTCCGCGCAGAATAGTGGTCGTCCTGGAAACCGCGGGCAGTTGCCCAGAATCCCTTGAAAGCAGGCGTCCTGAAACCACCTTCGAGAATGGGCGTGCGGTTCGTGGGCCTGTCCGTCTCGGTAATCACGTCCTGGTAAATCATGTCGCCGAGTTCATTGCCCGTCTTGACCCACACGGAAGGTTCCATCGGTTCCCACGAGGGCAGTACCGACATGCGGTTGAACAGGAGGCGATTGCGCAATTTTTGCGGAGTCCAGAGTTCACTTTCGGAGTGGATTCCGCCCGCACCGAGAATGCGGTCAAAGAAATATGTAGGCCCGCCGACAAGGAATGTACCGTCGTCACGGCTAACCGGCTCCATCCCTTCCATTTCGGGGTCAATCGCCGCACTTGCATTTACCGCAAGCAGGGCTATAGACAACGTTGTCAACAAGGAGGAAAACTTCATTACCAGACCCTCCTTTCAATGTAGAAGCCCACGGTGAGCATATTCGACCTTTCTGGGAGAGTCCACAGCTGTTCCCAGAGTACGTTCAGGCCCGCCGTAAAGTCCTTGAAGTAGAGGAACGGCATGTTCACGCGGGCAAACCACCCGAATTCCGTCTCGTTATCGAGAAGCATGCCGCCACGGCCCTTCAAATAGTCCTCCTCGCCATCGTAATCGGCACGCGTCCAGTTACAGGTGAAGCCCGCACCCACGGCCAGCGGGCGGATGCGTTTCCAACGCCAGTCAAGCCCGAGGCGACCCACAAACTGGTGCACGCCCGGGAACGGAATCCCTTCGGCACGCACCTTCACGTAGGCATAGTTGAAATGCACAAAGCCGTCAAAGTCATCCCAGTAGCTGTAACGCAGCCCGACACCCCCATAGAACGAATTTTCCACGGCATCCTGGAGGTCGCCGAAGGGGTACATCTCGCCACCCTCGATAGACACGTACGCTTTCGAGAAAGCGGAATCCGCAGGGTTCGCCTTAACAGAATCCGCAGGAGTCTGTACAACGGCCGAATCAGCAGTCTGCGCAAACGGAACCGTCGCAAGGCACAGAACTATTGCAGATAAAATAAGTTTCAGTTTCATACTTTTTTCCGTTCCAAAGCCTGTGCAAAAAATCCGTCAAAACGATTATCCTGCGCGCCGGGGAGCACATGTTCGCCACGCTTGGCAAATTCAGGGTGGGCCTTCAAGAAGCGGTTCACGACCTGGGTCGTTTCTAGCGGGTCGGGGCTGCACGTGGCATATACGAGAACACCGCCTTCCGCAAGGTGATTTGATGCGGATTCAAGAATTCCGTACTGCAGTTCGGCAAGTTCCTTCATGGAATCTTGCGTAATACGATACTTTGATTCGGGCCTGCGGGGCATAACGCCCATGTTGCTGCACGGCACGTCGAGCAAGATGCGATCGAACTTCGACTGCTGCGGCGAAAGCGCGTCGATGCATTCCAGCCGCACGTTCTTGAGGCCCAGGCGGTCCACCACGTCGTGCATCTTTTCTACGCGGAATGCGGAAACATCGCTTGCGAGAATATCGAGCGAACTGTCCATCTCGCCCATCAGCGCGGACTTTCCGCCGGGAGCGGCACACGCATCCCAAACCCTCTGGCCGGGCTTCAGGTCGAGCAGTTTCACGACCTCGTACGCGGAAGGGTTCTGCATGCTGAACTCGCCCTTCGCGAAGGATTCCGATTCGAGAATCGGCTTGAGTTTTGCATCTTCGGGAACCTGGATGTAGCGGTCGTAGAGAATCGAGGCGCCCGTAAGCCCGAGTTTCTGGGCAAGTACCGGAGCGGAAGTCTTCTGCAGGTTCACGCGAATCCATTCCACCGGGCGCTCGAGCGTCGCCTTCGCAAGCGATTCTGCACGGTCACCGCCGTAAATATCGAACCAGCGACGCACCAGCCATTCGGGCACCGAACTTTCAATCGAAACGCGGCGCACGCGCTGTTGCGGAAGTGCGGGCAGCCCGGACCTCCGCGCGGAATGCAGCACGGCGTTCACGAGCCGCGCGGAACCTTCGCCAAGGTTCGCCGCCTTCACAAGTTCCACGCTCGTCGAAACGGCGGCGTGGTCCGGGATTTCCATAAAGAACATCTGGAAGATTCCCATTTCAAGCACGGTCGCCACTTCAAGCGAGGGCATTTTCTTTACGAGAGTCTTTAAAAAGTATTGCAGGTACAGGTGCCTGCGGCACACGCCCAGGGCAAGTTCCATCGCGAAAGGAGAAAGCCCGCTTTCTTTAATAAAGCTGCCGTCCTTCTGCCACAGCAGAAGCACGCGGTATGCGTCCATGCGCTCTTTCAGGGAATCGTCTAGCAAAAGCAAAGTCCTTCGCGCTTCTGGATTCCGCGCATGAAGTCGGCGACAGGCATCGGCTTCTTGCCTTCGGCCTGAATCTCGATGACCTCGAGCAGGCCCTCGCCCGTACCCACGTAAAAGCGATTGTCCTTGAATTCCACTGCACCCGGAGCAAGCTTCGGGCCCGCCTCCGGAGTATCCGTCTTACGCAAGTAAACCATACGGCCGCCCAGCTTCCCGTAACCGCCGGGCCACGGGTTGAATGCGCGAATCCTATTGTGGATTACCGCAGCAGGCAGGTTAAAATCGATAAGGCCTTCTTCTTTTTTCAGCTTCGGCGCGCCACTTGCCTGCGCGTGATCCTGCGTCAAGTCCTTCTCGCGGCCTTCGAGCAACTGGTGAATCGCATCGTCCAGCGCGTCGCAACCGGGTGCAACCATCTTTTCCAAGAGCGAAGCCGTCGTATCCTGATGGTCAATCGCCACCGTGCGCTGCGCAAGAATCGGGCCGTGGTCCATCTTCTCGTCCAGGCGGAAAACCGTCACGCCCGTTTCGGGAAGGCCATCGGCAATCGCGCGCTGCACCGGGGCTGCCCCGCGGTACTTCGGCAAAAGGCTCCCGTGAACGTTCACGGCGCCGAACTTCGCGACACCCAGGATGTTCTTCGGCAAAATCGAGTATGCAACGACCACGAACAGGTCGGCTTCGAACTTGCGCAAATCCGCCTCGAATTCGGGCGACTTCAGGTCGGTCGGCTGGAGTACGGGCAGCCCGTATTCGAGGGCCAGTTGTTTCACTGGCGGCGGCGTTAACACGCGCCCACGCCCTGCCGGCCTGTCAGGTTGCGTCACCACAGCCACCACGTCTGCAAAGTCCGATTCCTTGAGATGCTTCAAAAAACAAGCCGCGAATTCCGGCGTTCCCATAAATACGATTTTCATAACTTGAAATATAGAATATACTTTTCTACATTTGCACCCGTCATGAGAATACCGCTCCAACTTGCCGTGATTTTCGCTATTTGCGTCGCCGGGGAATTCCTCCACCGCATCGTGGGCGTGCCCCTCCCGGGGAACATTATCGGCATGGTCCTGCTGCTCATATTACTTTGTACTAAAGTCATCAAGCCGGAACAGATTTCGGGCGTCTCGAGCTTTTTCCTGAACCACCTGGCACTCTTCTTCTTGCCGCCTAGCATCGCCATCATGGCCGTCGGCGACGACATCCTTTCCAAGTGGCCGCTACTCCTGTTCCTCTGCATCGCCTTCACGCTCGTGGCCATTGCTGCCGGCGGCCGGGTCACGCAGTTTTTTATCCGCAGGCAGGAATACCGGGAAAACCTTGCCCTGCGTGCAGAACGCCTTTCCAAGCGTGCAGAACGCAACGGCACAATCGGGGGCGAAAAATGAACGCCATCATCAACTCTCCCCTGTTCGGCATATTCCTCACGCTCGTCGCTTTTGAAACCGGCGTGTTCATCAGCAAGAAGTTCAAGTATTCCTTCCTGAACCCACTTCTGATAGGCAACATCCTCATCGTCGGATTCCTGCTCATCACGGGCATCAGCCTCGAAAGCTACAACGTGGGCGGCGACTATATTTCGGTGATGCTCTCGCCCGCGACAGTCGTGCTCGCCGTGCCGCTCTACAGGCAGATTTCCAAGCTCAGGCAATTCTGGAAGCCCATACTCGCGGGCATCTTCGCGGGTAGCCTCACCTCGATTGCGTGCGTGATTCTTTTCAGCAAGCTGCTCGGGCTGAGCAACACGCTCATGCTCTCGTTGCTCCCGAAATCCGTCACCATCCCGATGGGGAGTGTCATCTCGTCGCAAATCGGCGGCATTCCTTCCGTCACCATCATCGCCATCACCGTCACGGGAATCACGGGTGCGGTCGCGGCCCCCGCCGTATGCAGGTTCTGCCACATAAAGCACAAGGTAGCGCAGGGAATCGCCATCGGTACCGCAAGCCATGCGCTCGGCACCACCCGCGCCATGGAGATGGGCGAAGTACAGGGCGCCATGAGCAGCCTTGCCATCGGGATTGCAGGGCTATTCACCGCAGTCGTCGCACCGTTACTGACCGCGCAGTTCTAGACCCACCCACTTCCGATTTAACATCGAAGGCTTCGGCTCACACTAACTACTCGAAATTATTATATTTAAGCCATGGCTTACGTACTCTTGATTCTCGCTACCCTTATCGGCCTTGCCATCTGCGCGTACTTCTTGCGCAAGAACATTCTCGTAATCCGCGAGAAGAACAAGAACGAACCGAAGGCGTACAAGCGCGGGCTCAACTACGTGCTCACGGGCCTATGGTACGGCTACCTTGCCGTATTCTTCATCGGACTAACTGTTAATAATATAGGCAATTGGTAAAAGATCCCCGGTCATCCCCGTCAAGCGAGGACAGGCGCCGGGGATGACAATCGCATCAGTGGTTCAAGCTACTTGCGGGCCTCTAGCCAGCGTTCGTACAGGAACAGCGCAATCAGGTTCTTGCCGTCGATAAACTTGTGGGCGGCTTCCTCGTAGGGCAACACTACCGTCCTAATCCATTCGTTCTCTTCGACATACGTCTGGTTCTTGCCGTCCATCGCCTTCAGCTGTTCCGGCGTCACGTCGCGCTCGATGGCGTACAGGCGAATGCGTTCGTCCAGGAGTCCGCAACTGCCCGCAAAGCCTTCCGTCATGCCCTTCCACCAGAATTCGGAAAGGTCGATGAGTTCCGAATCTTCCGCCTTTATCTGCGCTTCTTCTTCAAGCTCAGAAAGCGCCACCTTGCGGTAATCGCCGCTCCAGTCCAGAATCCCCGCGGGTATTTCGAGCGAGGCTTCCTCGGTAATGGCAAGCCTCGGCTGGCGAACCAACAGCAGGTACTTTTTCCCTTCGCAGCGGAGCACCACGAGCACGCCCACCGCATTCCCGCGCAAGAGCACCACGCCGTGCACGGGCCTGCCATCGGGCAATGTCGCCGTTGCGGTAATCTTGATGAACAGCGGGCGGTGAACACGGCTAAAGTAGTCGACCGAATCCACATGGATGTGCGTTACCGCAAAATCCTTGCGCGCCTTCGCAATCCAGTCCTTGAAAAACGGGCAATCGACGATTATCTGGTAGTCACTTTCGGGAATGTCCGTCGCGAACGAGTATTCAATATTATCTTGCAGCATCTTTACTTCCAATAGGTTCCGCGAAGAATACGACATGCAAACGATTTACTTTGCCGGCGCGACCTTCGCGGATTTCCAGGTACCGTAGAGCGAATCCGCATCAAGGGAATCCGGGAACACGCGGTTGCGGCCCATGTCATAGATAAACACGTCCTTCAGTGCAGAAGGCCCGCAGGCGCTCTCGGACTCGTCGGGAACCATAAGTTCACGGATAAAGTTCACGTTCTTCCCCAGCGCGTATCCCGCCACCCGGAAAGAATTCATCGTGGCACATTCGGGAATCTCCTCTACATAGTAGAGGCTCGTAAACCACACGGTATCGGCGCGTTCCTGCACAGGCCCGACCGCAGAAGAATCGTTCACCCAGCGGCTCGCCACGCAGTAGGTGGAATCGTCGGACGCGCACGCCTTGCGGATAGGCACGAGGGCCGTATCGGTAAGGCTCCAGGCCATCGGGAACAGCGTATCGTTCACGACTGAATCGCACATGTCGATGCGCAGTTCACAAGAAGATTGCATCGCGCGCCAGTAAAACACTCGCGGGTTGAGGCTATCGAGCACCTTCAAGACCGAGGGAGAATCCTTGGTGCGGAGCGGGAGCGAAGATACCGTATCGAAGAGGCTGTCCACGTAGATGGCGAAAGTATCGAGTTCGAACTTGCCGCGACGCAAAAGAACCGTATCGAGAACGTTGCCCTCGTCGTTACGCACGCGCAAAACAGACGCATCCCCAAATTCTTCGGCAGGGGGCAACAGCTTGATTACCGTATCCGGGTGGAGGAACGGCGACGGGCAATCCTTACCATCGGACTCGATGATTATCTTCGGGAAAAACACGAGAGCGTCACCTTCGTGCGAGGTATCGATTTCGATTCGCTTGAGCGCGCAGTTGGAATAGCTCCAGAGGCTGTCTATCCGCAGATAGAGCGTATCGGACACGAGATGGATAAGCGAGTTGGAATCGAATTCGGCAATGCGGAAAAAGCCCGTACCCACGAAGGAATCGTCTTCTGCAGATACGGGAATCGCGCCATCATCGTCGCGGGTACACGCGGACACGCAAAGCATGGCCGCGACCGCAGCAAAAATCCCGATGATAAACGACTTGCGCACCTGCTCTCTCCGAAATCAAACCGCCCTAAACCTAGAGCTCAATCTTCTGCAGGAATTTAGCAATTTCCGCGCTGTCGAGCGGGTGCGTCTGCGAATACAAATCGGCCCAGCGCACGAAAAACCCGTTGTGCCGCACCGTAAGGTAGAACGTCGCGCTATCCCTGGGAGCAAGGCGCCCCACGATGGAATTCATGTCGAGATATTCGCCCTCGAGGAACGGGAGCGTATCGGCAGGGTTCACCGGGTACATGCCCGACATGCGCGAGGTCACGTTGTTGCCATGATCCAGTACGACGAACTGGCCCAGTGAATCCTTGCCCGACGAAAGTACGATTCCGGGCAGAATCGGATGTATGGGAGCCTCCCCGATTCCAAGCATCGCGTCCATCGCGAGGAGCGATTCCTGGCCCTCGAAATCGAAGTCACCCGTAATGGTAAGCGCCGACCAGTCCAGCGGCTGCCTCGGGCATAGTCCGGGATAGCGGCACCCGTCGGCGATATCGACCCAGTAATAAAGCGAATCCTGACCCCTCACGTGAATGAAGGTACGTACAAGCGAATCTTCCACCTGCACGAGAACCGCTTCGGAAAAACGGTCGCGCGGGGCAACCCAGTGAAGTTTCGGGTGCTTTGAATTTGTCTGTGATGCTATGTAGCGCAAAAAATCGTTCGGCAGGTAGAACACGGAATCCGAGACGACCCAGGAACACTGGCCAAGACCGTTCTTGAGTTCAAAGGCCTTGCCGCGCATAGTTTCGCACCGGGATTTCCAGTCGCTTGCCTCCACAACAGTCGAACCCGGCAACAGCTGCACGACCTTTTCGGCAAAGCCAAGACGCACGAAAAGCACCACGGCCACACAAAAAAGGAGAATGCGCACTACGGGGTAATTGTAGCGCTTGGGCTTGTATCTTTTTTTACAGCGATGTTCCGAAAAACCTTCAGACATCCTTCAATCACATCAAGAAGAAGGCCGCAAGGCCACCGAGAACAAGAAGGACGAGGATGATGAAGAATACAGTTTTTCCCGACGAGGATTCCTCTTCGAACGGCATGTTCATGCCCTTCGAGGCAAGTTTTTTCTCGTCTTTCACGACAGCGTTGAAGCTCTTGGTGAACCTGCGGTTGTGGCCCGTACGGCGCTCGGAACGGAACTCGCCCGACATCGAAGGAGCCTGACCGCCATTCTGCGAGGCGACAGGAGCCGCTTCGGGTTCCGACGGAGCGGCAGGAGCCTGCTCACGGGGAGGCAGTTCTACAGGATCGTGGCTATGCAACGAGAAAGTCATCATTTCGGCTTCGGCACCGAACACCTTGAGCGTACGGTCGAGCCCGGCCTTCTTCAGACCGTCAGCGATGGTCGCACTGTTGCTGAGGAGCGCAAGCATGCCTCCCTTGCCCGAAAGTTCACACTGGAACTGGACAAAAGCATTGTAGGCATCGCTGTATACAAAATCGAGACCCATGAGGTCGACCGCGACGAACTTGTCGTCGGGGTTGTCGTCTATCAGCTTGCGGACATCTTTCTTGAACTGTTCGGCGTCAAACGCCCCTATAGGGTTGAGAGGGGCAGACAAAAGGTCAAAAATGCCAACTTCACGATAGTTCTTCAATTGCGTCATGGTAAGAAATATAAACTAAAAAATGGTTGATGTGCAAAAAATCACAGACAAAAGTTAAAAAAAAGCGAAAAAACGGCTACTCCTCCCAGTACACGCCTCCAGAGGGCGCGGTTTCAAGAACCTCGTCGGAAGATTCTTCCACTACGGGCGCCTGCGGGGCGGGAGCCTCAGGGGCTGGTCCGGCAGGCTGGCCGGTTGCCTGGCTAGCCTGTTGTCCGTCGGCTTGGCCCGCGGGTTGAGCGGCATCCTGGGACGCGCCTTCCGGAGCGATTTCATCGGGGGCGTCGGGTTCGGCGCCAAGCAGGCTGCTACCCGCACTGCCACGCCTTGCTGCTTCAGGTTCAGGCTTGGGCGCATGCGCAAACAGGTAGGGGCTCACGCTTATGCTCACGCGATGCACCGGAGAGAGAACCGGGTGCGACTCGAACGCGTAATCGACCCGCAGGAACTTCGCTATGGTAAGCCCGGCACCCGCGGTCACGCTCTTGAAGGTGGTAAAACTCGATAGGCCCGCACGCACGCTGAGCCCGAAATCAAAGGCGAACTCGATACCGCCGCGGCCACCCGAAAGCCAGTCGAGCGGGCTTTCCCAGATGCGGCCACCCACATCGTCATCGGTCTCGTACCCGAGCGCGCGCGCCTCGCGGTGGAGCAGCCCCGCACCCTGCCAGTAAAGGTTCAGCTTGCCATACAGGTAGGCGACAGGCAGGGAGTAGCTCGCCGCCAGGTAGAACTCGGGCGCGGAGTACTCGAACTCGCCCGACTCCCATGTAGTCGCAGAAGAAGTCCAACCCTTGAGGAGGCCCGCGACATACAGTTCGTCAACTACGCGATACCGGAGGGAAGCATCGCCCCGGAAGCCCCAGCCCGTCTGGTCCATGTCGCGGTACAGCAGGTGGAAGCCCACCCCCAGGTCAAAACGGTTGAACAGGCGCCTGCCCCAGGTTGCAGAAAACATCCAGTCATCATAGGAAAGCGTATTGTAGTCGCTCCCCTCGGGGAGCGGTTCGCCCTCGCGTATATAAGGAATGTCGTCGGCGCCAAAACGCGCAAAAGAAATGCCCAGGCCCTGCCCCTCGGAAATCGGGATAACCGCAGACGCAAAATCATAGCGGGTATCCTCGTAGTATGCGGTATGCGAGAACGACGCCCAGAGGTAGCGTACCGAAGACAGCTGGTGCGGGTTCGAGACAAGCCCGAGGTAATCGCCGTCGACCGCCATCGTAGCAGAACCGAGGGCTGCAGACCGCGCTCCGGGTTCCATGTTCATGGTCTCGTTCGCGCCCGCCACACGGTCGGCGGCAAGGGATGCGCCCGCAAACAGCAGGGAGGCCGCCAGAGCGACCACCGCCCGACGGCACGCAAAAGCGACCGCCGCCCGAAAGCGGCAGTTCACAAGAGCACGTGTGTCTAAAATGCGCGCGAGTCTCATACCTTGTCCATAAAATAGATTTTTCGCCGGAGCAAGACCAACCGAAAGCTCCCTTATTATGGTCATTTGTTTATTAAATTATGCGACATGAACCTTCCGGAACACATAGAGCAGTTCTTGCAGTACATCGCGGAGAGGCGGCGCTTTTCGCCCCGCACGGTAGACACCTACAAGAAGTCACTCGTGAAGTTCCTCGAGCACCTAGGCGGCGCGCCCATACCCGCGGGCAAAGCGCGCGTCGAGAATGCGCCGGAACTTTCCGCATTTTCCGAGATGAACGTGAAGGGCTTCGTGTGGGATTTGAAGATGAAGCAGAAACTTGCACCCACGAGCATCTGCGAGCACCTCGCCGCATTAAAGAGTTTCGGCAAGTACCTGGTCCGCTCGAAAGTGCTGGAAACAAATCCCGCCGAAGCAGTCCCCATGCCCAAGCGCCCCAAGAGGCTCGTGAACGTGCTCGGGCAGAAGGACCTCGCCGAAGAAAAATTCCCGGAACTGCCGCCGGATGCCAAGCTCCCGCAGGTGCGCGCCCGCATCCTGCTCGAACTCATCTACGGTTCGGGGCTGCGTATCTCGGAATGCCAGAACCTCACGTGGGACCGCATCGACGTTAACGCGAAACTCGTGCGCGTGCTCGGCAAGGGCAACAAGGAACGCATCGTGCCGCTCACCGAAAGTTTCATCGACCGCATCGCGAACTTCAAGCAGATGGAAGCGGAAGCGGGCCACCTCCCCACCGCAACGGGATACGTATTCCTCAGCGAAGACGGCAAGCCGTTCGGGATACGCACACTCCGGAACGACATCCACGACCTGCTACGTGAAATCGGCTGGGAGGGCAAGGCGAGCCCGCACGTGCTGCGCCACAGTTTCGCCACGCACCTGCTCGAAAACGGTGCCGAAATCATGAGCGTCAAAGAGATGCTCGGGCATTCAAACATCTCCACCACCCAAGTCTACACGCATGTAAATGCAGAACGCCTGCGCGCCGCCTTCAAGAAGACGCACCCGCGAGCATAATTCCCGCGAGCTTAGAAGAAACTTCCCTTGATGCCGACGGCGATGGTCCACTGCTGCAGAATGTCGCCCCAGTCGGGAGCGTTCCATTCGCGCATCGGAGATTCATCGTACTCGTCGCTCGGGTCGGCCGCGTTCGCCTTGTCGTGTATGGGCACGGAGAGCGCAAGGAACACCGGGAAGTCCGCATCCGAGAACTCGATACCGTAGGCAAGCGCCACGGACCACGCCTGGTGATCGGGGTCGGGGCGCGGGTCATACGTACCCGCCTTCTCGGAACTTATCCAGGCAACACCCAACGGCACGGAGAAGTTCAGGCCAAAACTCTGCACTATACCCGGACGGCCGCGATAGCCATAGGCAACAGACGCGCTCACGGAAGGCGGAGTGAAGGCACCCAGGTCGTTTTCGCCATACGGTTTGAAGCGGTATTCAAAACGGTCGCCATCGTGTTCGATGTTCTTCCAGTAACTGTCGTTGAACTCGTTCTCGCCCGAAATCAGGTGCATCGCGAACGGGTACGTGAACGTAAGCCCGTAGAGCCAGATTCCCTTGTCGGTATCACGACTGTAGTCCCAGCCGAGAGTGAGCGAATACAGGCCTGAGCCCTTCTGGAAACTTGCGGGCAAGATTTCTTCGGAAGCATCGGTACCGCGCTTGATGTCGTACTGGCCGGTAGGAATCGTGAGCGATGCAGAAAGCGACGCCGCTCCCCCACTGCCAATCGTCTTGCTAAAGTCAAAAGAAATATCGCCGAGCCCGCCGGTACTGCGGTCGGTCGGAGCCTGGTTACTGCGGTACTGGACTTCGCCCTGGTGCGAAACAAACGGTATGGACACGCCGAGTTTCGTGGACCATGTAGGCTTGATGGAAAAATGCGGGGTGAGCGTGAGGCCCGAGAAATTCTGGCCGACGCTGTACTTGGTAAATACTTCCGTTTCCAGGTAGCCGCCCGAAACGCCCTGACCAATCCACTTGATGCCATCGCTCGCACCGCCACCGGAACCGCCGGCACCGCACCCGCCAATGGATTCCCAGGGGGTAGCGGGTTCGACCGGAGCGTTGTATGCCGCAAGGAACGCGCAGGTAGCGACAGCCGCGAGAGATGCGACCGCACCGAATTTTTTGCCAAATTTTTTACCGGACTTCAATAAGGAATTCTTCATCGTCCACCTCACGGAAGTTCCAGCAAATAGCCGTAGTTTGTACCGGTGGCAAGGAACCTGCCATCGGGAGAGCGCCCGCCAATCATGGGAATGGAGGCGATTTCACGAACATCTCCGACCCACTCTACCGCAAGGTCGCTCGGGGCACCCGCATTCAGGCGAACTTCGCGCATCACCGTGCGGCCCACGGAACCGTCCTGCACGGATTCCTGCGTGAGGTCGTTTTTGTTGAGCATCTGCGAGCCCTGCGGGAATTCCGTCCACACCACAAACAGCCTGCCACCAAACGAGAACCAGTGCGGCTGTGCGGGTTCCGAAAGCGAGTTCTGCCCGCGTTCGATTTTTACCGGCGAAGAGTTCGCGGAAAGTTCCTGGATGTAGGCTTCCCACGTCGTCGGATTCTCGAGCACGTTATAGACAATGAAGTTTCCGTCCGGCGAAATCATCGGAGCGTCAATGCTCCAGCCGGACTTGCCGGAAGGCCTTGCAAGCGTCTTCGCCTTATCGAGCCCGCCGTTCGCAAAATCGACAAACACAATCTTGTCTTCGTCGTTCACGTAAGTCAGGCGCACCTTGTCGGTGCCAAAGAAGCCTTCCACCGTGGAATCCGCGGCATCCTCATCAACGGAGGCATCCGGCGAAACCCACAGGTGCGGGGATGCCGTCTCGATAATATTCTTGTCGTAGAACCAGAACCTCTTGCTATCCGACATGCGCACGGCGAAAATTCCGTAGTCAAGATTCTCGCAGGCCTTCTTCCCGTCCAAGTCGTAGGCACGGAGCGCAACGGCGTAGTCGGCGTGCGTACTCCATTCCGGGTCCTGGAACTGGCATTCGCCCGCAGACGTATCGCGCATCATGTACCAGAGCACATTGCCCGAAGTATCTGAAATAGTCAGGCGGTCATGCTGGATTACCCCGCTTGTCGTAAAGCCAGAATCCGGCGGAGTCACCTTGAGCGTACCGCCAAAGTTCAGCCAGAGCATCGCAGCAGGATAGTTCGCCGTATCCTGGGATACGGAAGGGTTGCAAATCTGCTTCTGCGTGTTCACCGGGAAGACCGTCCCGATATCGGACTTACCACTGGACGCGGACTCGACCGATTCGGCCTCGAAAGGTTCCGGCGAGTAGCACGCAACAAGCAGCGCGGGCAGGAGTAATTCAAACAGTTTTTTCATCGACACGTAAATATTTACAGAGTGACCTTCACTTTTTCGCGCATGGCCATGACCTGCGCCTTGGCCTCTTCCACCGTGTCGCGGCGGGCAAGCAGCACGCCCAAGCGGCGGTGGCCCTTGAGTTCGGGCTTGCCGAACAGGCGAAGCGCAGTGTCAGGTTCTGCAAGCACATCTTCCAGGCCACCGAACTTCACGTGGTCGGAATTGCCGTCCACGACGATTGCCTTCGAGGCGCTCGGGCCGTGGAAAGCGATGTTCGGGATAGGCAGGCCCAAGATAGCGCGTGCATGCAGTGCAAATTCAGACAAATCCTGCGAAATCAATGTCACCATGCCGGTATCGTGCGGGCGCGGAGAAACTTCGCTGAAGAGCACCTGGTCCTTGCACACGAAAAGTTCCACACCGAAGATGCCGCGGCCACCGAGAGCGTCGGTAATCTTCTTCGCGATGTTCTTCGCCTGTTCCAGGAGTTCGGGCTTCATCGGCTGGGGCTGCCAGGATTCCTGGTAGTCGCCGCCCACCTGATGGTGACCCACCGGTTCAAGGAAGCTGGTTCCGCCCACATGGCGAACCGTAAGCAATGTAATCTCATAATCGAACGGCACGAAACCTTCCACAATCACGCGGCTGGCATGGCCGGTGCGGCCCTCGTGCTGGGAAATGTCCCACGACTTCTGGATGTCGGCCTCCGTCTTGATGACGCTCTGACCATGGCCCGAAGAACTCATCACCGGCTTCACCACGCAGGGGATGCCGATTTCCTTGACGGCCTTCTGGAAATCCTCGAAATTGTCGGCAAAGCGGTACGGGCTCGTCTTGAGGCCCAGTTCCTCAGCGGCAAGGCGGCGAATGCCCTCGCGGTTCATCGTGAGCTTGGTGGCCTTCGCGGTCGGGATGACGTTGAAGCCTTCCTTTTCGAGTTCCACGAGCGTGTCGGTCGCAATCGCCTCGACTTCCGGGACGATGTAGTCGGGCTTCTCCAGTTCAATCACGCGGCGCAGTTCGGCACCGTCAAGCATGTTGATAACGTGGCTACGATGGGCCACCTGCATGCCCGGGGCGTTAGCATAACGGTCCACGGCAATCACCTCGACTCCGAGACGCATCATCTCGATGATGACTTCCTTGCCGAGTTCGCCGGCTCCGCAAAACAGCACCTTGGTGGCGCTAGAACTTAGAGGTGTACCGATTTCTGCCATAAAAAACTCCTTGGTTTAGGAATAATATAAATATAGTTAGTCCTTGAGGCAACGGACTGATAAACTGAAGTTCTCGTCAGCGAAGCTGAGGGTCGCACCGATCGCATTCAAGTACCAGTAGTCAGCGGAATGGTTATCATACTCAGTAAACTCAGCGGCACTCCAGAAGCGGGCGTAACCGCCGACATCGAGAAATTCGCCCCCGAGTTTGCCGCCGGCAGGAAGCGCGGAGAACCCGTACGCATCGGTTGCATCAGGCCAATTGTCAAAGCCCTTCGCCTGCATGGCATTCGACGATTTGCCCATCACGCTATACAGCGTTCTCCATTCCGTAGAATCCGGGATATGCCAACCTTCCGGGCAAATACCACGCGCAGGAGTCTTTATGGTACATTCTACGTCATAGCCACAACCCTTGGCATTATCCGAAAATACAGCTGCACTGTCCATGGCATCCGCCCAAGTGTAATAGCGACCGTACTTGGCACAGGAATCCATGTAGCAAAGGCTATTCGCCGTTTCGTAATTGAGGTTCTCAGCCATCCACGTCTGGGTGCCGATGGTCACATACTTATAAGCCTTGCCATCACGGGTATCACAAAATTGCCTTTCCGGATCATAAGGCTTAATTCCGCACATAGCCTTGTAAAGAACTGTTCCATCAGGACCGCACCACAAAGTAACAGTTCCGATTCCATCATCAATTAGATAGCAACCTTCGCTCTCGCCGTCTTCGCCCTTGTCGCCTTGTTCTCCTTTTTCGCCGTTCAGCACAACGCCGACGGAATCTCCGCCACAGATGACCTTGAATCCGCTGCTATCGGGCAAGGACTCCATTGTGCAAGAAGTACCAGCTTCACCAGTGTCCCCCTTTTCTCCAGATTCGCCCTTGTCGCCTTTGACTCCTTGGTCACCCTTATCGCCTTTCGCACCATCTTCGCCGTCTTTACCGTCACGGCCATCCTTACCGTTGAACGAAGTCCATTTGCGGTTGATGCAGGCGTACGACGCAGCAGAATCCAGCGCATAAACCATCGTGCCTTCGTTTTCCGTGGTGCACTCGGGCAACTTCTCGCCCTCTTCGACAATCTTCATGCCGGTCTCGTGGACTTCGGTCACTTCGGTGACTTCATCGCCGCAGGCTACAAGGAGCGTGGCTGTTAACGCAAGGAAGATCCCCGCCTTCGCGGGGATGACGAGAGAAGTCGCGGGGATGACGAGAGAAGTCGCGGGGATGACGCTTCGGGTTAAAGAGTGTTTCAGGGACATGGGTGCTCCTTTGAAGGGGTTAGCTTCTTTTAAAACTTCGTATCGACCGGGTTGAAGGTGAACTTCACGCCGGAACGCAACCAGCCGTCGTAACCGTCGTCGCCCTTCACATGCGCGAGGTTTTCGTACTTGCGGAAACCGCCTCCCACGTAAAAGCCGAACCAGCCGTTCACCTTCATCTTGTAGAGCGCATCTACCAGGTACTGGGCCTCTTCCACGCCGGAGGGGGAATTCTCTCCGCCGGCGAGGGCCACGTTGTAGTCGGTGTACATTTCCTTGTCGCCCTGGCGCAGCCATGCGAGAGTGAGCGCGAGCGAGTGCTTGCCGTACTGCCAGCCGAAATCGAACCACAGGTCGAGAGCGTCGGCGCCACGGCGGTAGCCTATCGGGTAATCCACAAAGTAGGCGTCGGCGTAATCGGGGTCGTCCTGTTCGCGGTAGTTGCTGCGGTAGTTGCGGCGGCTCGTGTACTTGAGGAGCGGGAGCCTGCTGTTGCCAGCCACGGGGTCGGTGCGCACCACGTCGAGCCTCCAGCTGAACTTGCCGTAGAGCGCGGTCGAAAGTTCGTGATAGTAACCCACGAGGTAGTTGATTACGGAACGGCTCGTGCCCTTGTCATCGTCCTCACCCACCGGGCTGTTGATGTCTTCCATGTTTATCTGGCTATAGAACTTCGCGCCGTTGCTCGTCTTGTAGCCGAGTTCCACGGAGGTCGCCGCCGACGTGTAGCCGGTCGCGTAGTTGTCGTGCCAGTATATGAACGGGCTCATGGAGCGGAACTCGGGAGCCTTGCCGCCTATCATGCTCTGCTCTGCGATGTAAATCCAGAACTTTTCGGTCTCGATGCCGAACTTGTGGAACATGAAGGTCTTGATGTTGTCGTCGTAGGTGCGGTTGCGCTGGTTCGCCACCTGGTTGTCGCGCTCGGTGCATTTTTGCGCGTAGGCCTCGGTACCCACGGGCGGGCAGCCGGTCGAATGGTCTATCACGTCGCCGTAGAGCCAGGCGTTGAGCGAACTGAACAGGAAATCGTAGCGGAACATGCCGGCAGCGAATTTCCAGCGCAGGCCGTCGTGGTAGGGTGCACCGCCCACCAGGATGTCGTTCCTGGAAACTTTCAGGTCGTCGAGCGCGAACCGCCCGAACTGCACGTAGCCCACGGGGTTTTCCCACACGGCGTAGGCGTTGTTCGGCACGTTTATATCGAGTTCGCTCGGGTCGTACGTGAAATTCTTGTGAAGGTCATCCTGGTACCAGGCCTCGAGATCGCGCCGGAGCGGGGCTTCCAGAAGCACGTGGAAACTCTTGTAGCCCGCGCGGAAACTGAGGGTGAAGAACGGGTCTATGTGGTCCTCGTAACTGCGGGCGGTTTCGAGCGGAATCTGCAGGCCGCGCCAGTTGCCCCCGAACCAGTCGGCGGTATCTACCGCGAAGGTGGGGTCGGTGGGGCCGCCGTTGAACCCGAAATCGAAATCGGTGCCTATCTGGAAATAGCCGCGTTCGCCCGACTGCGGGGGCGCCGGGTATGCATGGCACAGGGCCGCAAAAGCGAGCACACCAAAAACGAGGGTGTGAATACAGTTCCTCATGTTAAGCAAGATAGTAAATAAAAAAAGGAGATCCCCGGCGAAGCCGGGGATGACATAAAAAACGGGCAATATACCCCAAACGGGACGCCCGTGAGCGACAAAGCCACAGGCGTTAAGCCGTGGCGATCGCGAGAGCGAGTGAGGAACCGGAGGTTTCGCACCCTAGACGACGAACGAGCGGTCTTATAAAACCTTTTTGCGTTGTAAAACAACGCAAAAAGGACTACCCAGGCAGGGAGACCCAGGTAGTCCCTTGTGTGTTGTGGGGATGTGCGCGGAATACGCACACCCTGTGTGTGTGTTATTCTTCTTTCTAGAAGTTCTTCAGAGGCATCTTAGAAGATGTCGCTCAGGGCGTTTCCACGGAGGAAGGCGGGCACGTCGTAATCGACGCCGCTTGCCTTCTTGATGGAACCGGGGTCATCCTGCACCGTCTTAGAGGCAACGGTAGTCGCGAGGGCTTCCTGACGCATGAAGGTCGGGGTCTCGAGCGACTTCGCATCCATCTGCACAGACTTCGCCGGGGCTTCATGAACGCCGTTCATGTCGTCGGTATCGGCGATTTCGGAGAATTCCTGGGTGTCGTGCAGGGAAGCGTTCGGCGTGCCGAGCATGACTTCTTCGGCAGGAGCGGTTGCCGAGAAGCCCGGGGCGGCAAAGCCGACCGGATTTTCAACGGAGGGCATCGGGATGGTGCCACGCGCGATGGCGGCAAAGTTGAAAGCCGTCGGGCGCGGGGTCGCCTGCACCGGCTGCGGAGCCACGGGGGCCTGCTGCACCGGGGCGGCAGGAGCAGCGGGTGCTGCCTGCGGGTAGTTGGCGGCAGGGCCACCGATGCTGTTCACGAGGTCGGTCGGGCGCGGGGCAACTGCGGGCTGTGCAGCCGGCTGCGTGAAAGCAGCGGGCTGGTTGCCGGTACCACCGCAACCAGTCGCGATGATGGTGATGCACACCTTCTCGCCAAGTTCCGGGAGGAGGATATCGCCGATGATGATGTTCGGGTCACCCATGTCGCCCACAGCTTCGTAGATGTGGTCCATGGCCTCGCTGTATTCCATCATGGAGAAGTTTTCGCCGTGGGACACGTTCACGAGCACGCCGGTAGCGCCTTCCACGTTCACGTCTTCCAGGAGCGGAGAAGAGAGCGCCATATCGACGGCCTTGAGGCCGCGGCCGTCGCCTTCGGCAATGCCGGTACCCATGAGGGCGGAACCGCCGTTGGTCATCACGGTCTTCACGTCGGCAAAGTCAACGTGGATGAGGCCGTGGCGGAACATGATGTCGCAAATGCTGCGCACTGCGTTGCCGAGGATTTCGTCGGTAAGCTTGAACGCACCGTCAAGAGTCATGCTCCTGTCCACGATGTTCATGAGCTTCTTGTTGTCGACGACAATCATGGTATCGACCTTGTCGCGCAGGTCCTTGATACCCTTGTCGGCATTACGGCCACGCACAGGGCCTTCGTACCTGAACGGCTTGGTCACGACGGCAATCGTGAGGATGCCCATTTCGCGGGCAACCGCACCGACCACGGGAGCAGCGCCCGTACCCGTACCACCGCCCATACCGGCAGTGATGAAAATCAGGTCGGCGCCCTTCATGGCTTCCTTCAGGTCGTCGATGTTCTCTTCGGCTGCCTTGCGGCCCACATCGGGCTTCGCGCCGGCGCCAAGAGTCTTCGTCGTCTTCTGGCCAATGGCAATCTTGTGGTCAGCGAGGCTCAGTTCAAGAGCCTTCGCATCGGTATTGACGGCATAGTATTCTACGCCTTCAATGTTCATGCCGACCATGCGGTTTACGGTGTTTCCGCCGGCGCCACCTACGCCGAACACCTTCACCTTCGCGTTATTGAGGGTGGTTTCGTCCATCTCGATGTGGGATGTGATTTCACTCATGGTTTATCTCCCTGTGATTGTTTGAGTGTTTGATGTTTTAGTTAAAAGTACGTGCGAACCATGTCCTTGAACCATTGGATTCCCTTCTTTACGGAAACAGTCAACTGCGCGCCCGTATCGTGCTTCTTGTTTACGCTCTGCTGGCGTGCAGCATAGTGCAAGAGGCCGATGCCGGTTGCATAGGACGGCTTATGGAACGCTTCCTGGATACCGCTCGTACCCTTCGGGTAACCGATGCGGACCGGTTTCTTGAATACCTTCTCGGCAATCTCGTCGATGCCCTCGAGAGCGCAGCACCCGCCGGTAAGCACGATGCCACCGTTGATGAGGCCGTCAATCTTGTGGGTCTCGAGATTATCCTTGATAATCTTGAATATTTCTGCCACGCGGGCAGTAATCACCCTTGCAAGGAGTTCGCGGGAGCACTGCACGTCGCCACGGTCGCCGACGCCCGGAACCGGGAACGTCTCGTCTTCGAGAAGGTTGTTCAACTTGCAGGTACCGTACTTCTTCTTGATCTCTTCGGCCTTGGAGAGCGATATAGGCACCTTGAGGCACTTGCTGATGTCGCTGGTAATCTTGTTGCCCGCGAGGTCGAGCGAGGCGGTGTAGCGGACAGACTCGCCCACGAACACGGCGATATCGGCAGAACCCGCGCCAATATCTACCAGGGCAACGCCCAGTTCCTTTTCGTCGGGAGTAAGCACGGCGTATGCGGCGGCAAGGGGTTCGAGCACGAACTCCACGGTATGCAGCCCCGCGCTGCGCACGCACTTGTCAAGATTCTGGATGGCATTGAGCCTCGAGGTGACCACCTGCACTTCCACGCCCAGGCGACGGCCGTTGAGGCCCTTCGGGTTACGGATGCCCGGCTGGTCGTCGAGCGTGTATTCGCCGGGGAACACGTGGATTATCTGGCCCGCGTTCTCGGGAATGGTGCTCGCCTGATCCTTGACGGTCTCAATATCCTGGCTGCGGACTTCGCCGGTCGGGAGCGTAATGAGGCCCCTGTAATTGAATGAGGACACGTGCTTCCCTGCAATGCCCACGTAAACATCGTGGACATCCACGCCCGCTGTCGATTCGAGCGTCTGCGCGGCCTTCTTCAGCGTTTCGACAACGTTGTCGAACTCGTCTGCGTTCTTCAGCGGAAAATCGCCGCATTCGAGCACGCGCACGGAAGATCCATTCGCCACACCGACGAACAGATTGATTTTAGAGGCACCGATGTCCAGACCGAACAGCAAGTCCTCTTTCCTTATTTCATTTTTGGGTTCATCCATTGACACACCTCTTATCAAAGTTCCTTACATAGGCAAAGCCAACAAATCGTAAATCCACTTCACCTGCACAACGTATATCTTGCGGGAATCCCGCCTTGACCATATCGTAAAGGGCGAACATGTCACGGTTCCAGCCCGACTGGGGGTAAAGCACGTGGAAAGCGACATCCCTGAAAAACACCTCGAAGGCGCGGTCCTCTGCAGACCACCCCACCTGCGACACGAGCGAATACTGCCTGGGGTCGAGTTTCTGCATTTCGGCGAGGAACCTGCTTATCGCCTTCACGTTCTCGAGCGAGCCCTGTTCCACGACGGGGAGGCGGAACGCGGTCGACGTAGAAAGCGGAAGCGGGAGGCCCCTCTCGGAATAGACGGTCGCCTTCCCCGCATCGAAATACGACACAACGGGTTTCGATTCCTCGAGCGAGATGGACATCGAAGACGGGAAATGCTTCGTGACCGAAACGGACCGGATGAGCGGGGAGCGCATGAGCATCTTCTCGATAGAATCGGGAACGACTTCCGACATGAGCATGCCCGGTTCCACCTGCGCGTTCTGGATAACGTCTTCCCAGGTGAGCATTCGGTTACCCTCGATATCGATATACTTCAGGTGGCGAAGCTCGAGCGGGTTGAAGCGCTGCACATAGAAGCGGTTTTGCCACAGAGCGACACCTGCAGCCACGACGAGGATGCAGAGAATCCAGCCACAACGCTTGAACCAGCGTAAAGCACCCTTGAACCCGCGCTTGATCTTCTCCTTGCGGGCCTGCTTACGCTTGCTCTCGTTATAGCCTATGCGACGGCCTAGAAATGTCGTCCCGGATTCGCTCAAATACATTCCTCCAAGATACGGGTCCCGAGTTTATAGATGTTGCCTGCACCCATGAGAACGACCACGTCGCCTTCACGGAGTTCTTCCTTGAGGATAGGCAAGATGTTCGCCTGGTCGCCCACGAAGCGCGCATTGCGGTGCCCGCGGTCGCTCGCGCTGTTTGCCACGAGTGCGCCGGTAACGCCTTCAATGGGGCGTTCACGCGCGGGGTAAATGTCGGCAACCAAAAGCACGTCGCAGTTCGCGAACGCCATGCCGAAGGCTTCGTGCTGGTCGCGGGTACGGCTGAAGAGGTGCGGCTGGAACGCCACCACGATTCGCTTGTCGGGGAACGCCTCGCGGAACCCGAGAAGCGTGGCGGTCGCTTCCGTCGGGTGGTGCGCGTAGTCGTTGAACACCATAACGCCCTTCTTCTCGCCCATGAATTCGAAACGGCGGGTCACCCCCTGGAATTCGGCGCATGCCTTGCGCGCGATATCGGGTGCAATGCCTTCCTCGTTCGCGAGCGCCACGGCGGCAGTTGCGTTGAGCACGTTGTGGCGTCCGGGAATCTGGAGCCTGAATTCGCCGAGGCTCTCGCCATCGTTCAGGATATCGAATACCGGGTAGCCCTTCTCGAAACGCAGGTTATCGACGCGGTATTTCGCCTGGCGGCTAAAACCGTAGGTAATCACGGGTTTCCTGACGCGCGAAAGGATTGCCTGCACGTTCGGGTCATCGAGGCACAGAATCGCCTGCCCGTAGAAAGGAATCTTGTTCACGAACTGCACGAACGCATCCTTGATATCCTCGATGTTCTCGTAGGTATCGAGATGGTCGGCATCGATGTTCGTGACAATCGCCGAAGAAGGCATCATCGAAAGGAAACTGCGGTCGAACTCGTCGCTTTCGGCAATCAGGTAGTCGCCGCAGCCCACCTTGGCGCCGCTGCCCTTGCCCTTCACCACGCCGCCCACGATAATTGTCGGGTCGAGGCCGGCCTCTTCCCAGATCTGGCCCACGATGGACGTGGTCGTCGTCTTGCCGTGCGTACCCGCAATCGAGAGCGTGTACTTGAGGCGCATCAGCTCGCCGAGCATTTCGGCACGGCGAATCACCGGAATGCGGCGATTGCGCGCTTCCACGAGTTCGGGGTTGTCGTGCGGGACAGCCGAGGAATAGACCACGAGGTCCGCGTTTTCCACATTCTTCGCCTCGTGCTTCGGGGCAATCGCGATCCCGAGCCCCTTCAGGTAATCGATAACCGGGCTCTCGCCCGTATCGGAACCGCTCACCACAAACCCATTGTCGTGAAGCACTTCCGCGATGCCGGACATACCGGCACCACCGATGCCTACAAAGTGCAGTTTACGGACACGCTTACAATCATTTATCTGCATTATGCGTTTTCCTTTTCCATGATGACTGCCGCAATGCGGTCTGCGGCATCGGGCATCCCGAGGCCCTTTGCCGCGGCGGCCATCTTCTCAAGTTTTTCTTCGTCCGAGAGGAGCGAGAGCGTCTTGTTCCACAAGTCGTTCGGGTCACTGTCGAGTTCCACGAGGGCGGCACCCGCCTTCTCGACCACACGGGCATTGTGTTCCTGGTGGTTCGCAGTCGCGTGCGGGAACGGCAACAGGATAGAGGGCTTGCCGAAGGCAAGGATTTCAGCGAGGGCCGATGCGCCCGCACGGCTGATAATCAAGTCCGCATGGCTCATGTAGGAATAGATACCGTCGAGGAACCCGCGAATCGCCACGTTCGGGACATTCCCCACGCGGGCGGTAATCGTATCCACGTTCTTCACGCCCACCTGCCACACGACATTCACGTCGTCGCGGGCGGCGATATCCTTGATACTTTCTTCAATCTTGTTGTTGATGCCTACGGCACCCTGCGAACCGCCCACGATAAACACGGCCTTCTTGCCTTCCGCAAATTCAGCCGGGCGCGGAAGTGCACCCGCATCGGGGAGCTTACGGACCGGATTACCGAACACCATGCACTTTTCTGCGGGGAAGAACTTCGCCGCATCGTCGGAGGTCACAAAAATCGTCTTCGCGTAACGCGAACCGACCTTGTTCGCGATACCCGCAACCGCATTCTGTTCCTGCAGGTACACGGGAATGCCGAGCGAGCCTGCCGCAAGCACAATCGGGAGCGACACGTAACCGCCGGTAGCGACAACTACATCGGGCTTTACCTTCTTGAGCACGCTCTTTGCACGCACGAGCGACTTGGAAAGCTTGAACGGGAGGGCAAGATTCTTGAGGAACGGGCCACGGTGCAGCGGTTCTGCCGTAATGTACTCGTAAGGCCAGTTCTTTGCCACAAGACGTTCCTCCATGGAATCCTTACGGCCTGCAAACGTGATGTCTTCGACACCCATCTTCTTTAGGCTCTCGGCAATGGCGACTGCCGGGAAAATGTGGCCACCCGTGCCACCGCATACAAACAGGAACTTTTTCATGTTTCAGCCCTCGTTATATTAAATCCACCTATGGTGTAGGTATCCGTGTTGATGCCGCCCATATAGGGTTCGGTCAACTTCTTGCCGGTACCCGCCTTTGAAATATTCAAGAGAATCCCGATAAAGAGCCCAGCAACAATAAGGTTCGTACCGCCATAACTGATGAAAGGCAGCGGCTGACCCGTCGTAGGCATCAGGCCCGTACTCACGCATACATGCACCAAGAAATTGAAGAAAAGCGAAACCGTAAGCGCCACCGCCAGGTACTTGCCGAAACGCGTCGTAGAATTCCTCGCAATCTCGAAACCCTGGTAGAAAAGGATGCTGAAGGCGGCAAGCACGGCCAGCGTGCCCACGACACCGAATTCCTCGCCCACCACGCTGTACACCACGTCCTTGTGGGCTTCGGGCAGGTACCCCAGCTTGTGGGCGCTGTTACCGACACCCGTGCCCAGGATTCCGCCGTTACCCAGCGCTTCCAGGGATTGCTGCGTCTGGTACATCTTCTTCTTTACAAGTTCGGTCTGCATCGCAGGGTCACCCGACGAGAAGAACGCATCAAACCTGTCCTTAACATGCTGGTATATGGGTTTATCCTTGCTCCCAGAAATGGCCTTGACAAGTTCCTTCAACATGACCACGACAGTACCTGCAGCAGCGGCAATGCCGTAACTCTTGAGCATATGCTTGAAGTTTGCGCCAGCCACCAGGAGCATTATCGTAAAGATTCCAGCAAACATGCCGACCATCGAGAAGTTCGGCTGCAGGGCAAGCAGGATTGCCGCAATCAAGAACGGGATGCCAGGCTGGATAATACTGCACTTGAGCGACTTGATTTCGGTACCGGCATCGGAAAGCTTTGTCGCCACCATCAAGATAAAACCGAACTTGAGGATTTCGGAGGGCTGAATACCCCAAATCCAGCGATTCGCCCCATTGATGGTCGGGCCAAACAGGACTGCGGCAAGCGTCAGGGCGCACCCGACAATAAATACCGGGCGGGCCGCCTTTTTCCAGATGGAGTAATCCACCCGGGATGCAACAAACATGGCGACAAACGCAATCAGGACCTTGCTGCAGTGAGCCTTCAGGTAGAATTCGGGATCCCCGTACTTCTTTATCGCAGCAGGAGCGGACGCAGTATAAACGACAGCAACGCCGAACAGTATCAACAGGATTGTCGATACCAACAGCAGCTTGTTTACGCCTACGGACTGGTTGTTACTCATCGCTATCTAAAGCCTCTTTACCTACAGTTGCTAGTCCTTGGAAACCGGAGAAAGTTTCGTGAGCGCATCCACGACCTGCTCCATGTGCATGCCGCGGCTGCCCTTCACCAGCACGACATCGCCTTCCGACACGACATCGCCCAGAAATTCAATCACTTCCTGCACGGAATCGAAGTGGTACGCCTGCGCCATGCCGGCAGCACGCGCTCCCTTCACGAATTCCTGCGCATCCTTGCCTACCGCAAGGAGGAGGTCAAAGTTCATCTCGGGCACGAGGGCGCCGATTTCCTTGTGCAAATCCTTGCTCGCCTTGCCCAGTTCGAGCATGTCGCCGAGCACCGCGATGCGGCTCCCGCGAATATCCATGTGGCCGATGGTCTGGAGCGCCATACGGGTAGAAGACGGGTTCGCATTGTAGCAGTCGGACACAATCTTGAAGCCCGCCGCCTTGCGGATTTCCATACGCATGTTGGTCGCACGGAAGTTCCCGAGGGCACGCGCGATGGTGGTACGCGGCACGCGGAATGCATCGCCCACGGCAATGGCTGCAAGCGAGTTGTAGAGGTTGTGCGTGCCCGGCACGTTCAGCACAAAGTGCGTACGCCCGATATAGAAATCGGCACAGGCATTCTCGTTCCAGGTAAGCTTTTCGGGCTTGATGATACCGCGCTTCACGCCGAAGGTCACCACGTTCATGTTCCTCGTCTTGCGCACCTTGCAGAGGCGCGGGTCGTCCGCATTCACGATAAGCGTGCCGCCCGCCTTCAGGCCTTCCCTGATGGTGATTTTCTCCCTGAAGACTCCGTCCAGGTCACCGAGACGCTCAAGATGCGAGGCGCCAATGTTCGTAATTACCGCCACGTCGGGTTCCACCGCAAGCGAAAGCGGGCGAATCTCGTCGGGGCCACTCGTGCCCATCTCGACGACGGCCGCCTCGTGGCTATGCTTCAGCTGGAACAGCGTCATCGGGACACCGATATGGTTGTTGAAGTTCCCCTGCGTGGCGTGCGTATTGTATTTCGCAGAAAGCACCGCCTTCACCATTTCCTTCGTGGTGGTCTTGCCGTTACTGCCGGTAATGGCAACCTTCTTCACCTTGAAGAGGCGCTGGTAGCCCTTCGCGAGCTTGAGGAGGGCCTTGGTGGTATCGTCCACCGGGGCGTACATCTTGATGGTATTCTCTTCAACGGATTCCTTGTTTACTACGCTCATCAGCGCTCCATCCTTTTCCATTTGAGGAACAAACTTGTGGGCATCGAAACGCGTGCCCTTTATAGGCCAGAACACAACGCCCTTGGCCTTCTCGCGTGAATCCAGGCAAAGATTCACCTTCCTTTTCAGAGTGCGGGCCGGAACGCCGACTGCATCGGTTTCCAGGATTTCCAGCATCTGTTGCACTGTCAAATCAAGTTTCAGCATTCTTCCATCGCCTTCACCGCCTGTTCGCGGTCGTCAAAATGGTGTTTCGTCTTCCCGACAATCTGGTAATCCTCGTGCCCCTTGCCCGCAATCACGAGCCAGTCGCCATCCTTCAGGGCAGCACATGCCTTGCGAATCGCCTCGGCACGGTCGGGGACAACCTCGAACTTTTCCGTCTTCATTCCGGCACGCACGTCCTCGATAATCGCAAGCGGGTCTTCCGTGCGCGGGTTATCGGAGGTGAGCCAGGCCTTGTCGGCAAGGGTTTCCGCAATATGCCCCATAATCGGGCGCTTGGTGCGGTCACGGTCACCGCCACAACCGAACACGGTCGAAAGCGTACCGCGGCAGAGGCTGCGAGCCGTATTCAGCACGCGCTCGAGGGCATCGGGCGTGTGGGCGTAATCCACAATCACGTGGCGGCCACCCTTGTTCCAGACCTTCTCAAAACGGCCCGGCACACGCACGCTCGCAATTGCCGCACGCATAGCGAGTTCCTGAATCCCGATGGCATTCGCCCAGGCGAGCACCAGCAATACATTATCCACGTTGAATTCGCCACATAGCGGCGTTTCCAGCTTTTCCTTCGCAATCATCGGGAGCAGCATCTCGAGCCCTTCCTCGGTGCTCTTCACCGCCCCCTCAGGCTTCACGTCGGCCTTCGCATTCCCGAGGCGCGATACGGCAACCGCCTTGCGGCCGGCCGCTTTCATCTCGTCAAAAATCTTTTCGCCATGCGCATCGTCGATGTTCAGTACCGCAACGCCATCTTCC
Organism: Fibrobacter sp. UWR3; assembly: GCF_900143055.1. Lineage (NCBI taxonomy): Bacteria > Pseudomonadati > Fibrobacterota > Fibrobacteria > Fibrobacterales > Fibrobacteraceae > Fibrobacter > Fibrobacter sp. UWR3. Next base: position 352,848 of record NZ_FRCW01000002.1, read on the forward strand.
GCAAGATACTTCGTGAACAGGAGTTTCTTTGCCTCGAAGTAGTTTTCCATCGTCTTGTGGTAATCGAGATGGTCCTGCGTGAGGTTGCTGAAGAGCGCGCTCCTGAAGCGGATTCCCGCCACGCGCCCCTGCACCAGCGAATGCGAGGAGGCTTCCATCACCAGGTCGGTGCAGCCCGCCGCCACGGCCTTCGCGGCAAAAGCGAACAGGTCCAGAAGCCCGGGCGTCGTAAGCGTCGCCACCACGGAGGTATCGCCAATCTTGTTCTTGATGGTCCCGAGGAGGGCCGTCTTCTTGCCCGAAGACTCGAGCATTGCGTTCATCAGGAAAGCGCTCGTCGTCTTACCGTTCGTACCGGTAACGGCATGGCAGGCCAGTTTCGCGAACGGGTCCTTGTAGAAAATCCTTGCGGCCTCGAGACGCGCCGCCTTCACGTCGGACACCTGAATCCACCTGGAGGTAAGCCCTTCGGGCGCAGGCAACTCGCTCACCACGGCAACGGCACCCGCGGCAACGGCATTGCGCGCAAATTCCTCGAAACCTTCCGTCGAAAGCGAGAAGAACAAATCACCAGGCTTCGCACGGCGGGAATCGTCGCACAGAACCTTCACAGACAAGTTCTGCATCAATCCTTCCGAAATCATCAGCCTCTCTCCTTGAGCGTCAACTTGCAAATGGTCCCCTTGCGGAGTTCTTCCTCGGGCTTCGGGGACTGCGCCACTACGCGGCCCTTGCCTTCGTATTCCACATTCACGCGTATATTGCCCATAATTTCCATAGCGTCACGGAGCGAAAGCCCGTTCAGGTCCGGCATTCTGGATGCCGAAACGTTCCCGAGCGAAAGCACAATGCCCGCATCGCCCGTTCCGTCCACATTCTGCGACATCACGCGGTTGCCTTCACCCACGAAGGTAACCTTGCAGCCCTTGTCATCGGCAAGTTTCTTGGCGCCATCGACAGTCAGGCCCATAAATTCCACATCGCAAGGGTTCTGCGGCTTGACCTGCGCGAGGTTATGCGAAAGCGGCGATGTTTCCGGATTGTAGTAGATGCCTTCCATAATCCGGCGGAAAATCGGGCCCGCGGTAAGGCCGCCCACGTGCTTGCCCTGCGGGTCATCGACCAGCACCAGGCACACGTAGCGCGTATCTTCCACAGGGGCAAGGCCAATGAACGATGCCACCTGATGGTCGCGGTCATACTTCTGCGTTTCCTGGTTGAACTTTTCTGCCGTACCCGTCTTGCCGCCGAACAGCACATCGGGAATCTTCTTCGAGACCACCTTCTTCGCTGTACCGCTGTTCACCACGCGGTAAAGCATGGAGCGGATTGTCGACGCCGTGCTTTCAGAAATCACGCGGCGCACGGGAGTCGGCGCTCTTTTCTCGACAACGCTATCCTGGGCATCGCGCCATTCACGCACAATCATCGGTTCCATCAATACGCCACCATTCGCGACTGCCGCATAAGCCATCGCCATCTGGATAGGCGTCACGGAAACTGCGTGGCCAAAACCCATCGTCTTCAGCGTACGGTCATCGCGCTTGAGTTCGTAGGGCTTGAGCAGGCGGCCATTTTCCTCGCCGGCAAAGAACTCCGACGTCGGCATACCGAAACCAAAACTGCGCGCCATGTGGTAGAGCTTGTCCGCGCCCACCTCGTCGGCAATCTTTGCAAACACGATGTTCGAGGATTGCACCATCGCCTCGCTCATGTCCATGTCGCCGTAGATATGCGTATCGCAAATCTTTTCCGATTTCGGGTTCCATTTCCAGCACTTGCCCTCGTTCTCGTAAACGCGGGCCGGGTCAACCACCTTGTTCTCGATTGCCGCAGCGGCGGTAATCACCTTGAAGGTAGAACCCGGTTCGTACGACATGGAGACGATATCGTTTTTCGACATGCGGCCAACGCCCTGCGTCTTGGAGTTCGGATCGAACGTCGGGTAGCTCGCCATCGCAAGTATTTCGCCCGTGTACGGCTCCACCACAACCGCGCTCGCGCTCTTCGCGTCAAATTCCTCGACACCGTCCTTAAGTTCCCTCTCGACAATTTCCTGTATGTTCTTGTCGATGGTAAGCACGAGGCTCATACCGGGTTCGGCCTTCGCCACTTCGCGGGAACGCGTGTAAAGGTCCTTCACCCCGACCCTGAGGCCACTAACGCCCCTCAGCTTTTCGTCAAAGGTAAGTTCAAGGCCCATGCTGCCCTTTCCATCGTGCCCCACCTTCCCGATGAGCTGGCTCGCAAGCTTACCCTGCAAGAAAAGGCGGCTATAGTTGTTCGCCGAATCGCTGACATTATCCGCGAACACGTTTCCATTACGGTCCAGAATACGGCCACGGTCGGCATGCACGTTTTTCGTGCTGACCACCATGCTCTCAGTCTGCGTCTGGTAAACTTCGCGGTTCACCACCTGGATGTTTATCGTCTGCCACGCAAGGATAGCGATGAGGCTCATCAGGAGCCACTTGATAAAGGCGAGCGGTTCTATCTGGACTTTGTTATTCACCGGCCCCTCCTTCGCCAATGACCTTCACCGGCACGGCATTCAATTCAAGCCCAGCAACCTTGGCAAAGTCCTTCAGGCGTTCCAGCGAAGAATACTGGTTCACCTTGAGTTTCAACTGCAGTATATCGCTCTCCAGGACAGTCGTCTCGTTCGAAAGCCTGCTATATTCCTTGTAGAGCGCGTTGATCTTGTTCTGCAAGTATAGCGGAGTCATGATACCGATCACGATAGCGAACGCGGCGAGCACGACGATCAGAGCGATCATCTTGTTCGTCTTCAGTACAGGCATTTTCACAGTTTCGCTCATACCCGTTCGTAAACCCTTAGTTTTGCAGAGCGAGCCCTGCTGTTGTTCGCAATTTCTTCGTTTGTCGGCAAAATCGGCTTGCGATTGACCTTCCTAAGCTTCTGGTGATTGCCACCGCACACGCATACCGGCAGGTTCTCCGGGCAAATGCAAGCGCGTTCGAATTCGGCAGCCGTTTCCTTGACACAGCGGTCTTCCACGGAATGGTAGCTCATCACCACCAGGCGGCCACCCACCTTGAGGCAATCCACCGCGGCGCGGAGGCTGTCCTCGATTTCCTTCAGTTCACCGTTCACTTCCATGCGTACCGCCTGGAATACGCGGGCCAAAAGGCCGTTCACTTCGCGCTTCTTGTCGGGGAATACCGATTCCACAACAGACTTCACGTCCGAGGGCAAGATGGCACGGCCTTCCTTTTTGGCGATAGTCGCCATTTCTACAAGGCGGGTCGCAAGTTTGAACGCACGGTCCATATCCGAATTCTTGCGGAGAGCACCGGCAAGCGTTTCTGCATCGACATTCTTGAGCCATTCCTGCGCAGAGGTTCCTTCACGGCGGTCCATGCGGAGGTCGAGCGGGTTATCGCCCACAAAGGTGAACCCGCGCTTGGAATCGTCGACCTGGTGGCTGCTGATTCCCAAATCGTAAAGGATGCCATCCAGAGTGTTCGGCGCAATCTCGTTCTTCAGCTCGCCAAAACGCACCGGATGCACCACGAACTTGCACTTCACACCCGCAAGGCGCTTGGTTGCAAACGCAACCGCTTCCTCGTCGCGGTCAAACGCGTGAAGCGTTCCTTCTTCGTTTAATTTATTTGCAATCGCGTAGGAATGTCCGCCACCGCCCAGCGTACAGTCGCCATAGGTACCGTCAGGCTTGATGTTCAACCCATCAAGGCATTCGGCAAGCATCACGGGGTCGTGATAGAACACGCCATCGGTAGCGCCGGCAAGAGCCGCAGAATATTCGTTTGTCTGTAAATTAGTTTGTCTGAGGTCAGCGTTTGCCATCAAGACCTCCCGACGAACCGATTAGGCGGAACATTTCGTCGAACGACTTCTGAGCAGCATCGGTATCGATCTTGCTCTTGTTTTCGAATCGTTCGGGGTTCCACAATTCCAGAGAGCGTCCACGACCGGGAGTGTAAACCACTTCTGTCGTGAGACCCGCATATTCCAACAATTTCTTGGGAATAAGAATGCGGTTCTGGCCATCCATTTCTACTAGGCTGGCATCGAGCTGTTTCCGGAATTCATCGGCTCGAGGGCGATCTATGAACGCATCGAGTTCGGCCATGAATTTGGCGTACTCAGGCAGCATGTACAACCGGAGGGTGTGGTCCGGGTCGCGAGCGACTACGAACTCAGTCCCTTCGGAAGCCCACAGCTGGCGACGGAGTTCCCTAGGGAAGGAAGACCTTCCCTTTCCGTCTATCGCCGTCTTGGCGCTGCCTATGAAATAACCTAAATCCATTTGATTCCTTGACACACTTTGCCACAACACTTATAACACATGGTAAAATTAAACATTTTCTACCACTACGGCAATAAAATTTTGGAATATCGCCCCCAGAAACCGGAAAACTTACAGAAAGCATACCTCGTACCGAGGTCCGATTTTGTTTTAGTGTTCAGATGTGCATTAACAAAAAAAAATGACCCTATCGGGCCAAGTTGGATTTATCAAACTAAATTTTGACTACGCTATGAAAAAGTTCAAGCTTACCAAACTGAAGATCAAGATCATCGCGATTGTCCTATTGTACCCTACCCTAGTCGTAGGGCACAACATCTATTTTGATGAAACTACGCTCTTCGGCATGCTGGCGCTGCCCTCTACCATCTGGTTCGGCCTTGCCATTTTCATCATGTGCAATGCCGGAGCGCTCCCTCCTGGAGCCAAGCCATACGAATACGTGGTCGAAGACGAGTTCGACAAGGCGCTAAAGAGCATGAAAAAGAATAAGGGAAAGGACAACAAGCCCAAAAGAAAATACCAAGGGCTTGATAAGTGAGACAAGGGAGGGCTAAAAGCCTTCATTTTGACATTTTAGCAGACCAAATCGGTTAAAAGTAGTCATTTAGTCTGTTTTTTTACAAACAAGGTAACAACATTTGTCTTTTTTCCAAACAAAATATGACAAAAAGAAGTCCTTTTAACACAGAATCTGCGCTAAAAGGCGTTAAAGCAGCAAATTTTATCACACACAAACTAATATATTGCAGACTAAACGTCCACAAGCAAGGCATTTGGTCTGCTATTTTGGCAAAAAAGCCTTGCGGATTATTTGCACGGGCACCTAGCGATTTTCACGCAAATACTTGATGGCGGCAAGGCCCGCAATGGCGCCCTCGCCCACGGCGACAGCGACCTGCAACGTACCGCCGGTGCAGTCCCCCGAGGCAAACAGGCCGGGAACCGTCGTCATGTAATCCTTGTCCAGCACGACGCTGCCGCCGTCAAAGGCGGCTCCCGCCTTCCGCGCAAGATCCATGGCACTTGCGCTGCCGAGGGCGACAAACAGTCCGTCGAGTTTCAGTTCCTCGCCATCATCGAACTTTACGCCGGCAAACGTTCCCTCGCCCACAAGGCCCGCGAGCTTTCGCTTGTCAATCCTTACTTTGTCTGTGAATTCAGCCGTCGGTTCCACACCATTCGTAAGGAGCGTCACACTTCCGACCACATTCAGGAGTTCATTGCATTCATGCAGGGCATACTCGCCCGACCCAAGAACCGCGACATCCTTCCCGCGGTAAAAGAACGCATCGCACACCGCGCAGTAGCTCACGCCGTGGCCTTCCATCTCGGCCATACCCGGGAGAGGAGTCTTCTTGCGGGCAGAACCCGTCGCCATGATGCACGCGCGACCACGGTACTCGCCCTTGAGCCCCGTCGCCACGAATTCCTTCCCGTCGAAGAACAGGTCGGTCACCTCGTCCTCTACAAGGTTCGCCCCAAGACGCTCGGCCTGCTTCTTGCCCACCTCATAGAGTTCTGCGCCCGTCAGCGGTTTCTCGAGCCCGTAATAATTCTCTATCATATGCGCCTTTTCGAGCGCACCGGCGCCCTTCCCGACCAAGATAACGTCCAATCCGGCACGCAACGCATAAAGCGATGCTGAAACGCCTGCCGGGCCCTGTCCAATAATCAACATATCTGCCATAAATACCTCTCGTTGTAAAAATACGAAATTTCCACACATTTTTTTACACTTGTTTTCAAAAAGCGGTTTTGCATACGGGACAAATTAAGTTATTTTAGATAATAGAATAGAGGATTTTATATGGAATGTAAAAAGCCCCGCGACATGTTCGTCGAAGCAGGCTACGGCCCGAACTTCGCCGACCAGCTAATCCAGAACGCATTCAGCAAACTCTTCGAGGGCGACCCCATCGACGAGCGCGTGTGCTTTGATGCAGCCGACGACATGGCATACATCATCGACATCGGCCACGACGACATCCGCTCCGAGGGCATGAGTTACGGCATGTTCATTGCCGCCCTCACCGGCCACGACAAGCTTTTCCAGAAACTCTGGAACTTCGCGAAGAAATACCTGCGCAACGACGACGGCCCGCACAAGGGCTACTACTCCTGGCAAGTCTCCACCACCGACTTCTCGATGATGGACCCGGGGGCTGCCCCCGACGGCGAGGAATACATCGCGGCAGCCCTCCTCATCGCCGCAAAGAAGTTTAGCCGCGACGACTACAAGCAGGAGGCCATCGAACTCATCAACTGCATCAAGAACAAGCCGTTCAACGAACTCGTGGGCCCGATGATCGACCCCGAAAGGAAGCTCATCAAGTTCTCGCCCGTGCTGGGCAACGACTTTACCGACCCGAGCTACCACACCATCGCGTTCTACCGCGCCTACGCCGATGCGACCGGCGACAGCGAGTGGCTCGAAATTGCGAAGAACAGCATCGAGTACCTGAAGAAGGCCGCCCACCCCGAAACCGGCCTCTGCGGCGACTACTCCGAATACGACGGCACCCCGAAGGCAATGCCCTGGTTCCCCGAAAGCAACTGCTTCAGCGGAGACGCCTGGCGCGTTGCGCTCAACCTGAGCCTCGACTACGCACTCTTTGGCGGCGACGAGAGCGAGAAGGAAATCTGCACGCGCCTGCTGAACTTCTTCGAGAACAGGAGGCCCTACCTCTCTGACTACGCGACCGACGGCGGGCCCTACCCGCGCCAGGGCCGCAACGCCACGCTGGGCATTATCGCGATGAACGCAGCCGCCACGCAGGTACTCGATTCCGAAGACCCGCTGGTAAAGCCCTTCGTCAAGGACCTCGCGGCACTTTCCGTCCCGTTCCGCTTCTGGCGCTACTACGACGGCATGCTCTACATTATCGGGCTCTTGGCCACCGCCGGTAAGATTGAATTCTAGAACAAGGAGAACACGATGAAACAGAGAACCATCCTCATTGGCGCTACCCTTGCGGCAGCACTTGCATTCACCGCCTGTGACGACATCCGCGTGCAGGAATTCCCCGACGGAAAGGTGCGCATGGAAACCACCTACGTCAAGGACAAGAAGCAGGGCCTCGAGAAGGAGTACTACAACAACGGCACTCTCCGGCGCGAGACCACCTACAACGCCGACCGCAAGGAAGGCCTGCAGAAGGAATACTACGAGGACGGCACGCTCCAGGCCGAAACCCCGTTCGCCGACGGCTACATCGAGGGCGAAGTCGTGAAGTACCACAAGAACGGCAAGCTCGCCTCCAAGGCCAAGTACCAGAAGAACAAGCAGGTTGAATTCGGCGAGGTGTTCGACCCCGACGGAACTCCCGCGACCGACGGCAGCTACAAGGACCCGCGCGACGGATACGCCTACCAGTGGATTCGAATCGGCACGCAGCTCTGGACCGCAGAGAACATGAACTTCGGCACCTACGAAGGTTCCGTGTGCAACCAGTGCAACCACTGGGGCCGCCTCTACAACTTCGAGAACGCGAAGAAGGCCTGCCTCGAAGGTTTCCACATGCCCACCAAGGATGAATGGAAAACACTCCTCACCTTCGCCGAGACAAGCGGCAAGGTCGGCACCGTGCTCAAGGCCGGCTTCGGCTGGGACCCCATCAAGGAAGGCGGCAACGACTACGGCAACGGCAAGGATGAACTCGGGTTCGGCGTGAAGGCCGGCGGCGCACACTTCGCGAAGAGCGATGTTCCGCTGAAGGAACGCAAGTTCGAAGATGCCGGCAAGAAGGCCTACCTCTGGACAGCCGAAGGCGAAGTGCTCGTGTTCTACCACGACAAGGACATCGCGAAGTTCGAGAAGTTCAATCCCGAATTCGGCGCAAGCCTCCGCTGCCTGAAAGACTAGGCAACAATGTGAAATGTGTAGTGAGGAATGTGGAATGAAAAATTGCTCCGGCCAAACCGGAGCGATTTTTTTCAACGAGAAACTTCTTTCGTCTTTCGTCTATAGCAAGTCTCGCAGAGACTTGCGTCCTTTCGTCTAAATCACGTCGTGTATTCCGCGTTGATCTTCACGTAGCCGTAGCTCAGGTCGCAGGTAAACGCGCTTGCGGATGCCTGCCCAATGTTGAGCACGAGCGTTACTTTGTATTCACGCTGGCGCACCACGGCATGGAGTGCCGCCGTCTGGGCCTCGTCAAGCTGGAGCGGGCGCCCGCCTTCCAAGACCTTCACGTCGCCGAAGTACAGGTCGGTGTGTTCGGCCACCATGTTGCAACCGCTGGAACCCGCGCTGCTGAGGATGCGGCCCCAGTTCGGGTCTTCACCGAACATCGCGCACTTCGCAAGGTTGCTGGTACCGATAAAGCGCGCCATGCGGAGCGCTTCTTCGTGGCTTTCGGCCTTCTCGATACGCAGTTCGATAAGCTTGGTGGCACCTTCGCCATCACGCACGATGTCTTTTGCGAGGCTCTGCATGATGAGCATGAGAGCAGCACGGAACTCGCCCTGTTCGCTCAAGCTCAGGTCCTCGTAACGAAGCCCGCTCATGCCGTTTGCTAGCAAGATGCACGTGTCGTTCGTGCTCGTGTCGCCGTCCACCGTAATCGCATTGAAGGAATCGGCGATGTCGGCACGGAATTCGGCAAAGAAGTCTATGGGGAGCGAGATGTCGGTCGTGATGAAGGCAAGCATCGTCGCCATGTTCGGGTGAATCATGCCCGAACCCTTGCAGGCGCCGCCAATCGTAATCACGCCCTTCTCCGTCTGGATTTCCACGGCGTGGCTCTTGAGGGCAAGGTCGGTCGTGAGGATTGCGCGCCCGAATTCCTCGGAAGCATCGGCATGCAGTTTTTCCACGAGCTTCGGGATTCCCGCCTCGATCTTGTCCATCGGCATCAGGTGGCCAATCACGCCCGTGCTGCAAACGAGCACGCTCTTCGGGGTAAGGCCAAGAGCCTCCTCGGTCATCACGGCCATGCGTTCGGCATCCTTGTAGCCCTGTTCGCCGGTACAGGCGTTCGCGTTGCCGCTGTTCACCACGACTGCAGTCGCGAAGTGTGCGTGTTCAAGCGCAGCCTTGTCGTACAGTACCGGAGCGGCCTTCACCTTGTTGGTGGTAAAAACGGCGAAACAGCGGGCCGCCTTCTCGCTTTTCAAAAGCGCCATGTCGGCGTTACCGCTGGCCTTGATGCCAGCGCAAATTCCAGATGCGGTAAAGCCCTTGGGTGAGCAAACGCCGCCTTTTTCCAGCACAGTGTACATAGTATCTCCTAAAAAGAAGCTTTCTTTGCGATTCGGGGCTCGCAACGCCCGTTAAAATTTTTACCTTGTAGAGCATGGAAAAGATCAAGTTTACACAGGAAGCTTTCGACAAGCTCATCAAGGACCTAGAAAATTTAAAAAATGTTGAACGCCCGCGCGTATTGCAGGAACTGGTTGATGCCCGTGCGCAAGGCGATTTGAGCGAAAACGCCGAATACCACGCAGCGAAGGAACGCCTCGCCTCCATCGACAACATCGAGATGCCCAGGCTCCAGGACCAGATTGCCCGCGCCGAAGTCGTCGCGTTCGACCCGAATTCCGACACCATCCGCTTTGGCGCGAAGGTCACGCTCCTCAACGCAAAGACCAAGAAGAACGTCGTGTACCAGCTGGTGAGCCCCGAAGAGGCAGACGCCCTCAACGGCAAAATCAGCTTCAAGAGCCCCATCGGAGCCGCCCTCATGGGCCAGAAGAAGGGCGAAACCATCGAAGTCACGACCCCGAGGGGCGTAAACAAGTTCCAGATTATCGACTTCAGCTAACTGGACCCGCAGATGATTATCGCGCTCATCGGCAATGACGATTTCTCGAAGGACATGCGCATCGAGAAATTCCTGCAAGATACCCTCGGCGACCGCAAAGACGACCCGATGGCAAAGCAGATTCTGTTCGCGACGGACCCGAACATCGCCTCCATCGCGGAGTCGGTCATTACTGCATGTGACAGCGTATCCATGTTCTCGCCCGAACAGACGGTCGTCGTCCGCAAGGCCGACGAACTCAAGGCCGACGACACGCGCGAACTCACCAAGTGGCTGAGCCACAAGCCCAACTGCACACTCCTTTTCGAGTTCTCGAAACTCGACGGGCGCGGGGAACTGTACAAGACACTCAAGAGCGTGGGCGAAATCGAGAAATTCGACGAACCGCCCCAGTACAAGATGGCCGACTGGATTGCGGCCGCAATTCCCTCGCACTTCAACAAGGCAATCGACAGGGACGCCTGCTACTACCTCGCCGACGCGCTCGGCAACAAGACGAAAATCGTCTGCGAGGAAGTCGAGAAGGTCCTGATGTACGACCCCAACTGCAAAAAAATCACGCTCGACCTCGTGAAATCCATGGTGGTTCCGCAGCGCAAGAACGCGTCGTACGAAATAAACACGCCGTTCGGGCTACGCGACGTGAAGGCATACACCCGACTGCTGAACGAAATGTTCAGGAACGGCGTGGAAGCAGTCCCCATAGTCGCATCGCTCTACTACTACGCCATTGACCTGCTGAACTTCATGACCCTGACCGAAAAGAAGATGTCACCTGCCGATGCCGCAAAGGCCATGGGCAAGAACGACTACGTGTTCAACAAGCTGGGGCGCGCCCCGGAATGCGCCAAGCGCTGGAGCAAGCCTCTGCTCTGCAGGGTAATTCGCCGCCTCTCCGATATCGACTACGAAATCAAGAGCGGAAAGTGCAGCACGAAGATCGCACAAGAACTCGCCCTCGCTGCACTCGTCGTGCGATAGTGCAACTAGGGACGGCATACGCACGGCTGGCCCTCCCTCTCTAAAACAATTCCAATATAAACAGAGAAGCCCGCTTGGAGCGGGCTTCTTAAGTTCTTGAAGGAACGGCTTAGTTCCAGTCGTCCTGGACGTCGTTTGCAGCAGGTTCCGGTGCGGCGGGAGTTTCCGCAGCGGGCTCGGATGCCGGAGCAGGTTCTGCGGCAGGGGCAGGTTCCTGTGCAGGAGCCGGACTGGTTGCTGAGCCTGTCGAAGCATCAGCGGCAGGAGCGCTCTGAGCAGCGGGCTGTGCTGCAGGAGCAGCCTGTTGTGCAGGCTGTGCAGCCGGAGCCGGCTGTTCCACCTTCTGCATCTGCGGAGCGCCCTGTTCAGCCACTTCGGCGGAAGGTTCGGAAAGTTCCACGTTGCCGATGTAATTGCGGATAATGCGCGGGGTCACGAAGATCACGAGGTCCTTCTTGACCACGGAATGACGCGTATACTTGAAGAGGTTGCCGAAGAACGGAATGTCCTTGAGGAACGGAATGCCGCTCTCGGATTCCTGGGTCTCGTTACGGGTCAGGCCGCCGATAATCACGGTCTCGCCGTCAGCCACCACGACCTTCGTCTTGGCTTCCTGCGTACTGATCACGATTTCGCCCTTGGAGTCGTAATCGTAGGAGTTGTTTTCCGGGTGCAGGTCAAGCAAGATGCGGTTGTCGCCCGAAACGTGCGGGGTAACCGTCAGCTTGATACCGGTTTCGACGAGCTGCGTAGAAGATTCACCGCTATCGTCAATCACGCGGATAGAAACCTTGTCACCCATGAACACCTGGGCTTCGGTATTGTCGAGCGTAGAGACCTGCGGGCTCGCGAGCACTTCGGTAGAAGCGTCACCCATCAGGCTCGACACGGCGAGCTTCAGGTTGTTGTCGAACAGGCTCGTGGTAATAGTCGTTGCGGCACCGCTAACAGCAGGCGTTGCACCGTTGTTCGGGAAGGACGTAACCATGGCAGCGCCACGGCTAGACCCAGCCTGGCTTCCGTAAGTACCGTTTGCCGCACCCGGAGTCATAGAGACGTTGTTGCCGAGCATCGCGCTCCAGTCCACACCGAGTTCGCGGGCGCGCTGGCTGTTCACCACCACGAGCTTCGCAGTAATCATGATCTGGAGGGTTTCCACGTCAAGTTCGGTAAGGGCGTTTTCCATCTGCTCAATCTTAGAATCGGTATCGTACACGATAATGGAGTTCGTGCGTTCCACGACGGTGATACGGCCACGACCGCTCTTCATGCTTTCGAGCACCTTCACGAGTTCGTCGGCCTTCGCGTGGTGAATCTGGAAGTTCTTGCGTACGAGCGGAGCAGTATCTTCCTGCTGCTTTTCCTCGTCGGCAATCTTCTTCTGCTTGGCCTGGTAAGTACTCTGGCGCTGAACCACGATGTACTTGTCCTGAATAACCCAGGTGAGGTCATTGATTTCGCAGATAATGTCGAGCGTTTCCTGCCAGGTTTTCTTGGTGACCTTGATGCTCATCTTGCCCTTCACATCGGGAGCAAGCAAGATATCGACACCCGCAACCACAGAAACAGAGCGGAACACGGCACTGAAGTCAGTGTCCACGAACGAGAAGTCGTACAGCTTCTTGTTGGGTTCCACGGAACCCGACGCGGGGGCAGCACAGACCGAGGAGAGTCCCACTACCAGGGACAGGACCATGAGTATTTTAATCAGCTTTTTCACTTTTGACCCCCAAATTTATCGGGAAGACCCATAGAGTAGCGACGGCTCACGCCAAATTCTTGAATAAGGAAGAGCACGTCTGTTTGTGTGATTTTAAGAACTTTTCCGTTGAGAATCTTGTCGCCTTCCTTAAGCGTGTAGGATATGGAAGGATTCTTGGATTCCACGAGGAGCGCCATCGGGACATCGGATTCCCAGATAATACCGACAAGTTCGACCTGGTCGATGTTGATGCCTTCTTCCACGAGGCCCTTGATTTCGACAAACGGGTCACGACGGCCGAAGGAACTGTAGGTCACGCGGTCATCGTAGAGGCCGTCGAGCTGGCTGCCAGCAATCTCGCCATTTTCGGAAAGAATCTCGCCCCTTTCCTTGTCGACCTGCTTGAGGCGCTCCGTCTGCACGGCGGAAAGTTCATCCATGTAACTGACTGCGCGCTTGTTCACGAAGCCGATGTGGCTACCGAACTGCACCTTGCAATAGAGGCCCGAAACATCGAGGCTCACGAGGCGGTCACCGAAGGTGAGGCGCTTGAGCACCTGCGAGTTGTCGTTGGGCGCGGCAAAAAGTTCAATTTCGTCGGCGACGACAATGAGTTCACGTACCACAGGGCGCAGGTGGAATGTCTGCGAACCCGAGACGAGCTTCTTGCTTTCCTTGTCGTGCTTGCTCACGAAAGTTTCAAAGGAGGGCTTTTCTTCGGCCGACTTCATCCAGTCGCGCACGAAGATTCCATCCGGATGGGCGCTCCAGAAGAGGAAGCCATCCTTCTTGATAGTCGTTTCCCGGACCTGCAAAATAAGTGCACCTTCCTGCACCACGATAACGGGCTTCGCGTTCTGCTGCAACTGCACCTTGAGGCCGTTCGCACCCCAGGTCACGTGCTTCACGAGCGTACCCGCACCAATCTTGAACACCGGCGACTTTTGCGGGCCGGCAAGCCCGATAACAATCGTACCCGCCTTGTCCGGACCAGTCACGTTCTGCAGTTCAATCGGGGTGGTCGCCACCAGGCGGAACTGTTCCATGCCGGAACCCACGAGCACCGTCATTTCCTTCAGGTTCGGGAGGAGTGCAGAAATCTTGCCGCCTTCCTTGATAGCCTTGTCGAGGTTCTTCTGTTCCTCGGCAATGCGCTTCTCTTCTTCCTTCGCGGCCTTTTCTGCAGCCTTCTTCTCTTCGAGGGCGCGCTTCTCGGCTTCTTTCCTTTCGGCAGCCTCGCGCTTGCGTTCCTCGAGAGCAGCCTTTTCCGCAGCCTTCTTTTCTTCGAGAGCACGCTTTTCAGCCGCCTTCTTCTCTTCGGCTAAACGCTTCTTTTCTTCGGCAGCAGCCTTTTCTGCGGCCTTCTTGTCGAGAGCGGCCTGCTTTTCGGCAGCCTTCTTCTCTTCGGCAAGGCGCTTCTTTTCTTCAAGGGCAGCCTTCTCGGCGGCCTTCTTTTCTTCGGCGGCACGCTTCTTCTCTTCGAGGGCGGCCTTTTCAGCAGCCTTCTTCTCTTCGGCAGCGGCCTTCTCGGCAGCCTTCTTGCGGTCAGCAAAGAGCTTCGAGAGCGTCCAGGCCTTCCCGCCCTTGCCGGCGAGTTTCAGCATAAAGTCCGACTTGTTGAGAGCAATCTCGTTCTTGTCAGATTTAATCGCAGAACCGACAATCAAGTCAATCTTCAAGAAATCCGACCCGCGGAAGGGTTCCTTGTAGACCTTCATGGACTTGACCCATTCCGAGGAGGGGTCAATTTCAAACGCACCCATGCCAAGAGCGAACTCACTCGTCGAAAAACCGAGGGTAAGCTTGTGCGACTTGGCATCGTACTTCTGGAAGAATGAGGGCAAATCCTTGTCCGAGGCAAACTTGAACGTGACGGCGCAATTGCTCTTATCGCAACCGAAACTCACATCCTTAATCTGAGCAGCGTTCACGGCCACCGCGACGAACAGGAACAAAGTAATTAATTTGTTCATCATCATGGGCCAACCTTCTTGGATGTATAGGTGGTCAGGTTAAACGACACCGACACCGTAATGGGAGTCCAGCCGTGGGTTTCCGCCTTCTGGAGTTCGGCGGCAATTCCCGAGTAGCGGTTCAACCTGAGGTTCGTAATCGCCGTCGGGTAATTGAAGTTCGCAATTTCAGCAAACAGGTAGCCCAGCATGTGGTAACCCGAGTTGACCGCGATGGAGTAGCGGTTCTCGATGTAGTGTTCCTTCTGGGAAGAACCTTCCGGATTGAACTTCTGGATCTGCACGCCCGAACTGCGTAGCACGGCATACAAATCCTGCAGGCGCAGCGGAACCTTTTCCTCTTCGGGGAACATTTCCTTCAGCTTTTCGAAATCCTTCTCGGCCTGCACCAGCTGCAGTTCAAGCTCCGCAATGCGGTGCTTCTTCGCGTTAATCTTGTCGAGTTCGGACTGTGCAGTGCTGAGTTCAGATTCTAGTTGCTGCTTCCTTTGTACATACGGGTTATACACGTAGTCGTATGTGTAGTAGATAAGACCCACAATAAGGAGACATACAACAATCAGGTATATGTTCTTCTTGTCTTTAAAATCGAAATTACCCATGCTAGCCCTCCCCCAGGTCCTGCTTCAGGACTATCTTGATGGTAAAGCTATACGCTTCCTCGCCATCGACCTTGGTGGTAGCGATAGTCAGGAGCGACACCTTTTCAACGCTTACCTGCTTCTCGAGCTTGACCATGTACTCGGCCACTTCCGAGAAGTCAAACGTCATGCCCTTCATCTCGAGGTTGTCTTCCGACACCTGGTTGAGGCTCGTGAGCCACATGTTGGGCGGCAGCACCGACGACACGTTTTCGAACAGCACCACCCAGCGACGCTTGCTCACCTGGATGCTCTTGAGCGCATTAATCTTGGTATTGACAATCGCCTGTTTCTGTTCGAGGTCGCCAATCTTCGTGAGCAATGGACGTTCACGTTCGACTTCTTCCTTCACGCGAGTCACATCGTTCTCAAGGCTCATGATTGTTTCGTCAATCAAAATGTTCGCGTACATGAACCCGACAATAGCGACAATCAATGCCAGCGTAGGCCAAACAATGCGGCGGTCAGTAATCCACGAAAGATCCTTCTTGACCTTGCGGTACTCCGGAGGCAAGAGGTTAATCGAAATGCATATCGAACGCTTTGCGGCGTTCTTCGCTTTCGTCTTCGTCTTAGTCTTTGTTTTCTTTTCTGCCATTAGTCAAACTTCCTCATAGCAAGCCCAAGCGCTGGCGCAAGGATGTTGGATAAAGCGAGGGACACGCCCGATTCGCCCACCACGCTCGCATCACATTCAACGTAACGGAACGGGTTCACGGTGTCGGTCTCTATGCCGGAACGTTCGGCGATATATTCCTTCAAGCCCTTGATGGAGGCGCCACCGCCGCCGAGCAAGATCTTGTTCAGCGGTTCGGAATCTTCCGAAGAAGAGTAGTAGCGGATACCGAATTCCACCTGGGCCATAATGTCTTCAAAGGCAAGCTTCAAGGCCTCTTCCACTTCGGCTTCGGCAAACCCGTCCACGATGCCCAGATCGCCCGTCTCGAAAATCTCGTGGCACTTGGCGGCATCGACACCGAGCGTCACGCCGAGCTTTGCAATAATCATGTCAATCGAGCCACCGGTCATGGCACGCATGGAGTGGAACTTGCCCTGCTGGATGAACCCGATGCTCATCTTCTTTTCGCCGATGTTGATGACGGCGGTAGTCTGCTTGAGGTCTTCTTCGGAAGCGGTCGCCGTGTAGGCGTTCAAAAGGCCGAAGATATCGACGTCCATCGCGGTGAGCTTGAGCCCCTTCACGGTAAAGAACTGGGCCCAGGAATCAAGAAGCGCGTTTTTCGCGGCAACGACGTTCGCCTTGACTTCCTCGCCTTCGCGGGATTCAATCTCGTAGTCAATCACGTTGTCCTGGTCATCGAAGGGCGGACGGGACTGCGCGGTCTGGAGAATAATCGCCGACTCGTTGCCGTTCTTCGGCACCTTCACGCTAATCCTGTCGACCAGCACGCCGCCGGCGCCAGCACCGCAGTTCACGCATGCGACAATATCGGTATTGGCATCGCGGGTATGGCGCATCATCATCTTGGTGAGCGCCTCGCTCAAAAGTTCGTAGCCGTCCTTTTCCTTCTTGCCGTCGGGACCTGTCGTAGGTTCGCCCTCGCGACGTTGGATTTCGCCGTTAATGACGGAGCCTTCCGGAACGGGTTCCGTATCAATCTCGACGACAACATGGCCACCGCGACTGTTGTGGTAAACCTTCACGTACTTGATGCTGTAATGGCCAACATCGATGCCGATAGTCTCGCGTTCACCGCGAATTCGAGCGAGCAAATCTAGTGCCAAAGTAAACTCCGATCGGAAACAATACTACCCTAATTCTACCTTTATAAAAGCAAAATGTCAAGAGAAAAATGCATCTAAGTCATTAAAAATCAACTAGTTAGCGCATTTTCGGCCATTTCTTTTGCCTTTTTCGCTTATTTACCTCAAATATGTACTGCAAAACGCGTTCCTGGGTCCATCCGAAGGCTCCGGTAAAGGACGCCGTCATGGAGAAAAGTTCCGGATAATCGCTGTTTTTATGGCCTAAACTGCGCAAAATCTCAATTTCCACGTCTTCGGGGCCAAAACTCGGGAGTTCGAAATGGATATGCACGTGGGTACCGCCCGGGTATTCCTGCGGAAGCCCGATAAGGATACCGCCGGCAGACAGGTCGTAGAGGACGCCCGAAATCTTGGAACCATCGGCAAGGGTGACTTCGACCGGGAAATTGACAATTTCACGGAGCCAGCGACGCAGCTGCTGCTTTTCAAGATCGTTCGAATGGCGAAGGACAAGCTTCCCGGGTTCGCTATCCATTACCTTCACATACGCAGAATAGACCGCGTCCTCAGGACGGGTCCAGCGGATGCGGACTTCCTTGCCCACGTAGGACTTGCCCGGACCGAAACTGTCGTCGTAAGAGACCTTCCAGTACTTCTCGCGGCGTGAAAGGATTTCGGAATGCTTGAGCTTTGCCCCGCCGTCGAACAGGATGTCGACACGGTTACCCACGTTGAACTGGCGCGTACACACGATTACGGTGAGCGGATTCGCCGCATCGAATGCAAGTTTCTCGCGCAGCCCCGTTATGGCGTCCAGCGTCTCGTCACGAACCTTGTCCACATCGCGGAAATCGTAGAAGTCGCATACGGCTGCCTCGAACAGGTGCGAGGAATTCAGCACGGCATCCTTGTTTTCGAACTTGGATGCACGGACCAGTTTCTCCATTGTCCGGATTTCCTTCGGCGTAAGGCCGCGTTCTTCCACCTTATTCTCGAAATCCTTCGTCCCGAACATTTCCGCGTTTTCGCGGCGGTCATTGGAACGATGAATCTCAATGAGGACTAGGAGCACCAGTCCCAAGATGGCGATCGAACAAATCCAGAACAACTGAGCAGGCAGAATCACGAGCTATCCCTCGTTCCAGTTTCCGTTGATATAAGTGCCGAGGATACGGGAAGGCAACTTCTTGCCCAGGAGCGGGCAGTTGCGGGTCTTGCCCGCAAACATCGAGGAAACGACTTCCGTTTCTGCATCCGGGTCAAGGAGAACCAGACTCGCCTGTCCGCCCTGCTTAAGCGCTGCGGGTTCAATTCCTGCAAGCTGTGCCGGGGCGGTGGAAAGGAGTTCCACCGCGCGCGCGGCGGAAAGCCGCGTGCAGAGCGGTTTCCAGATTGCGGGGAGCGCGACTTCCAGCGAAACCGCTCCCGGCACCGCATCCTCGAAATTCACTTCCTTGTCCTGCCTGAGCACCGGGTCGTGGTTCACGCTGATTGCATTCACGGTTCCCGACTCGAGCCCTTGCCACAAGGCCTCGCGGTCTTCCGCAGAACGGAACGGCATAGGCACGTTGCAGTGCGAGTCGAGGTCGAACAGGCAGCTGTCGTCCAGGAGCAGGTGGTAGATATCCACGTCGCAGGTCACGTCCACGCCCTGCGTGCGCGCACGTTCGATAAGCTTGAGCGTCTCGCCGCAGCTCACCTGCTTCAGATGCACCGGCACCTTCAGGAAGCGCGCCATTTCAAGAATCCGGAACGCTTCCATCGTCTCGGCGATGCGCGGGATTCCCTTCATGCCGAGCGTGTCGGCGAAACTGCCCTCGTGCACGAGCCCGTGGTGGCGGAGCGAGTCATCGAGCGGCATAAAGAAGAAGCGCTTGCCCGTCATGGAACCGTATTCCATCGCAAGGCGCAGGAAGCGCGAACGCGAGCAGTTGTGGTTGCCGTCGCCGAAGCCGACCACACCGCCTTCGGAAAGCTCCACCATTTCGGCGAGGTCCTTGCACTGGTAGCCCATGCTGAACGCGCCCAGGAAGGCGAACGAGAGGCCGCAATTCGCGCTAATCTGCTGGATGGCGGCAAGCTTCAGGGAATCGTCTATGGCGTTCGCGTTGCTTTCGTAAAGGCCGCCGTAGAAGCCGCCACGGCGCATGGCCTCCACACCGTCCTTGAAGGTGTAGATGTCGTCGCGCAGGGGTTCCTTGAAATCGAGCCCGAGGCCGAAGAGCGCCGGGAGGGCGACTGCGCCCTTCGCATCAAATTCAGGTGTCCCTTCGGGTGCGGACGAGGCCCAGGCCCCATCCACGAGGCAAATCTTCGCAGGTTCAGCAATCTTCCCGTCAACAAAGGGGCGGACGTTGTTCAAGACGATATTACGCATTTGCACGACCTCCAGCCAAAAGGTAAAGCACGGCCATTCGCACGGCCACGCCGTTGGTCACCTGGTTCAGGATGACCGAATTTTCTCCGTCGGCAATTTCGCTGTCGAGTTCCACCCCACGGTTGATGGGCCCAGGGTGCATGACCAGCACCTGGTCCTTCACGTTTTCGAGCAGGTCGTGCGTGATGCCGAAGGTGTTGCGGTATTCGCGCATGCTGGGCAACAGGGCATCGTCCATGCGTTCCTTTTGCAGGCGAAGCGCGATAATCGCATCCGCATTTTTCACGGCCTTCTTCACATCGCTTTCCCAGGTGACCTTGTCCATCAGTTCGGTATTGCGGGGGACCAGGGTGCTCGGTCCGCAGAGCGTCACGTGCGCACCCATCGTCGTCATGCCCCAGAGGTTACTGCGGGCCACGCGGCTGTGGCGGATATCGCCCACAATCGTCACGTTCTTGCCTTCGAGGGTTCCGAGCTTTTCTTCGATGGTGAGCATGTCGAGCAGCGCCTGTGTGGGGTGCTCGTGCGCACCGTCGCCCGCGTTCACGATAATCGCATTGCTGTTGTCGGCGAGGAACTTCGGGACGCCCGTCCCCTTGTGGCGGACGACCACGATGTCGATCTTCATGGCCTCGATGTTACGGAGCGTATCGACAAGCGTTTCGCCCTTCTTCACGCTGGAGTTGGAACTCGTGAAGTTCACCGTATCTGCAGAGAGTCGTTTTTCTGCAAGCTCAAAACTCGTGCGGGTGCGGGTGCTGTTCTCGAAGAACAGGTTCACGACCGTCATGCCGCGCAGGCTCGGAACCTTCTTTACCGGGCGTTCCAGAATTTCGCGGAACTGCTTCGCGTTATCGAGAATCATGCGGATATCGTGTTTCGATACCCCGCGCAGTCCAAAAAGGTGTTTAATCTCAAGCGCGCTCACGCTATGCCTCCACTTCTACGAGATAAACGGAATTTTCACTGTCAATGGGTTCAATCATCACGCGGACTTCCTGGTTCTGTGCGGTCTCTACCGTAAGGCCCACGCAGTCCGGGGCAATCGGGAGTTCGCGGTGGCCGCGGTCCACCAGCACGCAGAGCCGGATGGCGGCGGGGCGCCCGAGGTCAAGAATCGCCTGCATGGCGGCACGCACCGAGCGGCCCGTGTAGAGCACGTCGTCCACGAGGATTACCGTCTTGCCTTCCACGGAGGCGGGCATCTCGGTAAAGCGCATCTCGGTAGAGGCGCTGGGCTTGCGGTAGTGGAAGTCGTCGCGGTAGAATGTCGCGTCAAGGCAGCCCATCTCGATGGGCTTGCCGAATTTTTGCGAGAGCCTGTCGCTCAGTTTCTTTGCCAGCGGGATTCCGCGGCTTGCCATGCCGAGGACAATCAGGTTCTCGGCGGAAGGGTGCATTTTCGCAATTTTCGCGGCCATTTCGTCGAGGGCGAATTCCATGGCCTGCGCGGAAAGCAATTCCTGGATACGTTTGCAGTTGTCTTTCATATCGTGTTTTAATCTAGCATTTTTTATAGAAAAAGAGGAAAACCGCACCTTATTTTTGTATATATACAATGCATAGAGAATTAACCTATCAAACACTGGAGTTTACATGTTCAATCAGCTGGATAAACCGCAGCCGGGCGAAACCATCGCCATCATGACCACCAACCACGGAGTAATGAAGCTCCGCCTCTTCGAAGACCGCGTCGGCGAATGCGCCACGAACTTCATCGAACTTGCAAAGCAAGGCAAGTACGACGGTGCCCCCTTCCACCGTATCATCAAGGATTTCATGATCCAGGGCGGCGACTTCACCCGCAGGAACGGCACCGGCGGACACTCCGCCAAGGGCCCGGGCACTACCATCGGCGACAAGTACGACCCGTGCCTCACCCACATGCGCGGCGCCCTCAGCTGGGCAAAGACCGCCATGCCGAACTCCATCGGCAGCCAGTTCTTCATTGTCCACGGCGACAACGTGCACTTTTTGGACCACGACCAGGTGGGCCCCGGCCCGGCTGACGGCTACTCCGTGTTCGGCCAGCTCTACGAAGGCTTCGACGTGCTCGACGATATCGCAAACGTCAAGACCGACCGCCGTGATGCCCCTTACGATGACGTGATTATCGAGTCCGTGACCATCGAGAAGGCGTGATTAGTTATTGGTCATTAGTTATTAGTCATTAGTTCTGTAATTTGGGTCTTCGGCCCCTTTTTCTAGAGCCAGTGACCATTGACTAATGACCAGTGACCTTTTTTTATAATTTTTTTCAAAATTTCCCTTGACACGCCCATTTTTTATTCTATATTTGGTGCACCTTTCGGGGTTATAGCTCAGTTGGTAGAGCGCCTGCATGGCATGCAGGAGGTCAGGAGTTCGACTCTCCTTAGCTCCACGAAAAAGACTCGCTCAAAAGCGGGTCTTTTTTTATACCCGGCCACGCAGGGAAAAACGGAGCCGCCGTAATAAATATGTATCTTTCTCCACATGAATACGGTTTTGAACAAAGTTATATGCTTCGCCCTCGGTTGTGCAGGCATTTCCCTTGCACAGCAGTCCCCCTGCAACGAAGAAACCATGGATGCGTTCGCCTACGAGGACTGCCTCGCTGAACATAACTTGACTGTTCCCGGCGCAGAGGCCAAGCCCGCAAGCGACGGCCCCCGCCTGACGGTACTCGGCGCAAAGCAGCCCCCGTACAGCCCCTTCAACAAGGACGCCTACCTCACCTCGAGTTTCGGCGAAAACCGCGGTACGCGCTACCATGCAGGTTTCGACTTCTCTACGCAAATGGAGGAAGGCTGGGTCGTCTACGCCCCCGAGAACGGAACCGTGACCGAACTGAGCGTATCGCCGTTCATGTACGGGAAACTCATGCTATTCAAGGGCGAAAGCGGCAAGACGTGGGCGTTTGCGCACCAGAGCAGTTTCGGCAAGCTCGACGAGATGGTGATGGCAAAGCAGTACGCCACCAAGAAAAACGACGTGAAACTGAAACCCAACGTGCGCTACAAGAAGGGTGACACGCTCACCTTCGCCGGGAGCAGCGGCATCGGAAACCCGCACCTGCACCTGGAAGTGCGCCTCGACAACGACCGCATCATCAACCCCGTCCTCGCGGGGACTGTCATCAGCGATACCATCGCACCGCAGATTTTCGGGGCAGCCGTATGGCAGGGCAACGAATTCGCGACCACCAGCGCAGAGGCCTTCAGCAAGGGCTGCGCCGTAAACCCCGTAAAGAACGAGTTCCCGCTCCACATGGCAATCAAGATTGCCGACTACAGCCGGGAACCCAAGGACAACCCGATGTCCATCCGCCGCATAGAAGTGTGGCGCTACGACGAGAAGGTCT
This sequence comes from Fibrobacter sp. UWR3, assembly GCF_900143055.1. Classification (NCBI taxonomy): domain Bacteria; kingdom Pseudomonadati; phylum Fibrobacterota; class Fibrobacteria; order Fibrobacterales; family Fibrobacteraceae; genus Fibrobacter; species Fibrobacter sp. UWR3. Next base: position 375,650 of record NZ_FRCW01000002.1, read on the forward strand.
ACAGCAAAACGTACGACACGCTCAGCTACAAGAAGATGATCAACATCAGGGACGAGCTCCTGTGGGCCGAAGAAGCCGACACCGCCGGCGACTGGCACTACATCGGCGCAAGGATTGCCCCGCTTTCCTCGTACCGCCTCGAGGTGGAGGACTTCGCGGGCCACGTCACCACGCGCAAGTTTACGTTGCACCCCAAGTGCAAGGGTAACTCGCAGCTCGCGACCACCCAGTTCCAGACTTCCCCGCTCTACACCTTCCTTGCAAAGCCCATGATCGACCTGTTCCGCTGCGAATCGGGCTACACCTTCAAGGCAATGGGCAGCAAGGACGCGACACTTTCCGAAGACCTTTGCAAGGTGTTCAAGCACAAGCCCACGCTGCTTGCAAAAATCGTGGAGACCTACCCCGACCTGAAGGCAATCCAGTACAGTGCCGACGCGAAGTCCACCGGCAACGGGCGCGAGGTCGACGAGACCATCGCCGTGTTCCCCTTCGGCAAGCACCAGACCAGCATCAACTGGAATACAAAGATTGGCGATATCGCCGTTGGCCAGAAGATTAGCGGCATCCCGGTCGGGCACGATTCCACAATCCGCGTGCTCGCCGTGACACGCACCCGCACCGACAGCGTGGACTACCTGGAATTCCACCCCAAGGGGCTGCAGTTCCGCGGAAAGTGGGACGTGTGCATCGAGAACCCGGACAACCCCGCACCGCTCTACTGGCTGGGCGAAACGAGCCGCAACTGGTTCATATTCAGCAAGCAGAGTTCGGGTAAAAAGCGCTGCGCCAGCACGAACGAACTGCGCGACATCGCAAGCATCCAGAACGACGAGCCCCCGACACTCGGGTTCCCCTACTGGGCAGACGCGATGGCGTTCGGCCTGAACCAGCCCGTGCTCAGGATTCCCCTGATATACAAGTACGACGGCATTCCCGACGGCAACGCAATTAACGTAAAATCGGGCAAGAACTGGATTGCGGCGGAATACGATTCCGAACCGCGCGAAATCGTGATCCTCGCAGAAAAGCTCCCCGATGCAGGCGAAAAAATCAACATCCAGATTCAGGACGAGGCAAAGCACAAGGTAAGCTACGACATCACCATCCCGGAGATGTAGCAAGCCCTTTCAATCCAAGACAAAAACCTCGTTTAGGGATTAAACTGCGCGGCGAACTAGAGTTCGCCGTAATGTGCGAGCGTACGCCGGTTGTTTAACGCCGCGCGCACCAGATCGCGAACGACTCCCCTCATGCGCGGGTAATCGTCCGGATGTATCGCCAGACGGGGAATACCTACCGGCAACCTCATGATAAGCGACCCGAAGGCTACCGCAAGTTTTTCAAGGCTTGCAGGCAGTCCCGCAAAACTTGCCACCGGAGAGGCATAGCGAAAACCCTTCGCCGTCGTGAGGGAAAAACGGTCTTCGTAGAGCATTTTCGCTGCACGCACCTGGCCCGGAAGATGCCGGTTCGAATACCACGTCGGCGGAATAAACGCCGCAGGCAGCGTATGCGTCACGACGCTCGTGGAACCTTCCGCAGAAAAAAGATCGTTCCAAGCCTTAAGGCCGCACTGCAACAGGCGCGAGGATTCGTACTCGCAGAGCCCCGCAAATTCGGCCTCGCCCCCCGTAAGGTTCATGCCCACAAGGCCCATGTAACTGCGTCCCTGGCTGAATTCCGCCTTGTGCTTGTATCCGTGCAGGGCAAGTTCAAAGCCCTCCGATTCCAGTTGCAACAGCGTGTCACGGAACTCGCGCACAGCCTCCGGCGTAGCACCGTCGGTGCAGGGAATCACGAGCAGGCTGAACCCGCGCCCGCAGAGATCCTTGAGCGAGCGGATTTCGGGAACGACCTTCCGGTAATTCCAGATGTTTATATCGTGAAAGCAGAGGAGAAATTTACGGGCCATGCTGTGAAGATAGTAATATTAGACGAGAGAACGTGCCTTCGGTCTTACAGACGAAAGAGGAAAGAGGAAAAATGGCGCTTCACGCAATAAAAAAAGACTAAGATTCTATCGTCTATCGTCTTTTACCTACCGTCTAAAAACTACATTTACCTTACTATGTTCGAATCCATCATCCTCGGCCTCTTGCAGGGCCTCGCCGAATTCCTCCCCATTTCCAGCTCGGGCCATCTCGTACTCGGGCACGAACTTTTAGGCATGAACGAAGCGGGCATGTTCTTCGACATCATGCTCCACGCAGGCACGCTGCTTTCCATCTTCGTGGTATTCCACAAGAAAATCGTGAACATTATCGTGGGTTGCCTGCACCGCGACCGCGACCAGCTGCGCGAAGCGGGCTACATTATCCTGGCCAGCATCCCTACCGCAATGATTGGCCTCGGGTTCAAGGATGTCCTCGAGGGGCTCTTCGAAAATCCGCGCGCCGTATGCGTCGCCGAACTCTTCACGGGCCTGCTCCTGTTCACCTCGCAGTGGGGGCCGACAGGCGCCAAGCATCCGGAAAATGAAGGCGTCAAGATGAACTGGTGGCGAGCGCTCGTGACCGGCGTCGTGCAGGGCATCGCCTGCATCCCGGGCATCAGCCGCAGCGGTTCGACCATCAGCGCCATGATGTTCATGGGCGTGAACCGCAAATACGCGGGCGAATTCAGCTTCCTCATGAGTATCCCCGCCGTCGGTGGCGCGGCCCTCCTCGACTGCATCAAGTGGGCCAAGTGCCAGAGCGCAGAAAAAGTCGCGCAGATGGCCCTCGAGAGCCCCGAAAAGGCGCTCGCCTGCAAGGATGCGGGCAGCTTTACCCCCGAACTCCTCGTGGGTATGGTCGTGTCGTTTATCTTCGGGATTATCGCCCTCAAGTGGCTCATGAACTTCGTGCAGAAGGGCAAGTTCCAGCACTTCGCCTGGTACGTCTGGGCCGTAGGTATCCTCGGGCTGATCTTCCTGTAGTAATTTAGCCGCCCATCGGTACGGAGGATCCTTCCTAAGCCCCTCCCCAACACGCTTAAAAAAAACGGTGCCGCAGGCGCGACACCGTTTCACTATGTCTAATTGATGGAAAGATTATTCCGCGAACAGAGCCGTAGAGAGGTAGCGATCGCCGGTATCCGGGAGAAGCGCGACAATCGTCTTGCCCTTGTTTTCGGGACGCTTCGCGAGTTCCTTTGCAGCCCAGAGAGCCGCACCGGAAGAGATACCCACGAGCACGCCTTCCTTCTTGCCGATTTCGCGGCCGGCTTCGAAGGCAGCCTCGTTCTCGACAGCGATGATTTCGTCGTAGACCTTGGTGTTGAGCGTATCGGGAACGAAGCCCGCGCCAATACCCTGGATCTTGTGGGAGCCCGCGACGCCCTTGCTGAGCACCGGAGAGCTGGCCGGTTCCACAGCCACGACCTTCACGTTCGGGTTCTTGCTCTTGAGGAATTCGCCCACGCCGGTCACGGTACCGCCAGTACCCACGCCCGCCACGAAGATGTCCACCTTACCGTCGGTGTCTTCCCAGATTTCGGGACCGGTAGTGGCCCTGTGGGCGGCCGGGTTGGCCGGGTTCACGAACTGGCCCGGAATGAAGCTGTTCGGGATTTCCTTCGCGAGTTCGTCGGCCTTCGCGATGGCGCCCTTCATGCCCTTCGCGCCTTCGGTCAGCACGAGTTCGGCACCGTAGGCCTTCATCAGCTGGCGACGTTCCACGCTCATGGTCTCGGGCATCACGATGATGATGCGGTAACCGCGGGCGGCGGCGACAGAAGCAAGGCCGATGCCGGTGTTGCCCGAAGTCGGCTCGATGATGACGGAACCGGCCTTGAGCTTACCGCTCTTCTCGGCGTCGTCGAGCATCGCTTTGGCGATACGGTCCTTCACGGAACCTGCGGGGTTGAAGTATTCGAGCTTAGCCAAGATCTTTGCTTCGAGATTGTTCGAGGCTTCGACGTGAGTGAGTTCGAGGAGGGGGGTGTGACCAACAAGCTGGTCGGCGGAGGTGTAAATCTTAGACATTTTGAAATTCCTTTTTTTTGTGATCCCCGCTAGTGCGCGTAGCCATCAGAGCGGGGATCTTGTTTAAAATTTTGTTGATGTTAAGCCGCGGTCGACGGCCCGAATGAAAAGCCTACTACCAGGGCTAACATCGAACAGAATTAAGGTAAAGTCCGTACATACTATAATTCCTTAGATGGCGTTCAGTGCCTGGTCGAGGTCGTTGATGATGTCCTCGTAGTGTTCCGTACCGATGGAGAGGCGGATTGTGGCGGGGCTGATGCCCGCGGCGGCGAGTTCTTCCGGAGTGAGCTCGGAGTGAGTCGTCGTGTAGGGGTGCACCACCAGGCTCTTCACGTCGGCGACGTTCGCGAGCAGGCTGAAAATCTTGAGGCTGTCGATGAACTTGAACGCTTCGGCCTGGCCACCCTTCACGTCGAACGTGAAGATGGAGCCGCCACCGTTCGGGAAGTAGCGTTCGTAGAGCTTGTGGTCCGGATGGTCGGCAAAGCTCGGGTGGTTGACTTTCGCGACCTTCGGGTGCTTCACGAGGAACTCGAGAACCTTCTTGGTGTTTTCCACGTGGCGGTCGAGGCGGAGCGAAAGCGTTTCCGTGCCCTGCAACAGAAGGAACGCATTGAACGGAGAAATCGCGGCACCTTCGTCACGCAGGAGAATGGCGCGGATGTAGACGATGTAGGCAGCGGCGCCGGCAGCGGCCGTGAAAGGCACGCCGTAGCTAGGGTTCGTCTCGGTAAACTGCGGGAACTTGCCGCTGGCAGCCCAGTCGAACTTGCCACCGTCAACGATGACACCGCCGAGAGTCGTGCCGTGACCGCCGATGAACTTCGTGGCAGAATGGATCACGATGTCGGCGCCATGTTCCAGCGGGCGAATCAAATAAGGCGTACCGAAGGTATTGTCGATGAGCACCGGAATCCCCCGCTTGTGGGCAATTTCAGAAATCGCCTCGATATCCGGGATATCGGAATGCGGGTTGCCGAGCGTCTCGATGAGCACGAGCTTCGTGTTTTCCTTGATGGAAGATTCGACTTCCTTCAGGTCGCGGGTATTCACGAAGGTCGTCTCGATGCCGAACGGACGGAGCGTATGTTCCAGGAGGTTGTAGGTACCGCCGTAAATGGTGCGCTGGGCAACCACGTGGTCACCCTTGCGGGCGAGAGCCGTGATGGCGTAAGTGAGGGCTGCTGCGCCAGAAGCGACGGCAAGGCCAGCGATACCGCCTTCGAGGGCAGCGATGCGCTTTTCAAAGACATCCTGAGTGGTGTTGGTGAGGCGGCCGTAAATGTTGCCCGCATCCTTCAGGTGGAAACGGTCAGAGGCGTGCTGAGCGTTATGGAAAACGTAGGAGGTGGTCTGGTATATAGGGACTGCGCGGGAATCGGTTGCGGGGTCTGCCTGTTCCTGGCCAACATGGAGCTGAAGAGTTTCGAAGTGGAGCTTGTTCTGAGTAGTCATGTATAAAATTCCTTTTTTCTGTTTTGCCATCCCCGTGCGGGATGCTTGTTAAATAGTGCCCCTTTATTTCAAGCCGGGGCCCAGCCTGGCGGATTTAAGCTCCGCGAGCCTCACTTAGGGTACACATTCGATATTTCATAAGCTATCCTGCCTTCGCGACTCTATCGCCTTGCTGTTTCTAGGTTTTAAAGTTTCTGGGCGGCATTTCCGCCCGACGGAGAGTAAATTAGAACCATTTCCCCACCTTTTCAATAGGAAAATAAGCCGGCATATAAGAATTTTGCTTACATTTTTCTTACTAATAGATTTTACCTATAACTGTTTATAAGACAAAGGAGGTGAACATAAAAAAAGGAGGGTTGCACCCTCCTTAAATACTTGGCTTAGCCTACAGTCCGCAGTTCCAGGACTTTCCTGCAGGCACCTTCCCCTTGGCTTCGGGAGTATTGCGCAGGAACTGGTCGAGCTTGACGCTATCCAGGTAATTCTTGATAAGGGAACTGAGCTCTTTCCATACCGGGAGCGTTGCGCAAATATCGGCGCGGTCGCAAGAATTCTTTTCGTCATCCAGGCACGCGACCGGCGCGACGGACGTTTCTACAAGCGAAAGGATTTGCCACACGCTACATTCCGCAGGGTCGCAGTCAAGCTTGTAACCGCCCGCCTTTCCGCGGGCACCCGCCAGCAACTTGCCTCGCACCAGCGCACCCAAGATGCCTTCGAGATACTTTTCCGACAAGCCTTCCTTCTCGGCCAGTTCCTGCAACTTCACGTACTCGTCCTTGTCGTGCTGGGCAAGGTCGATCATCACGCGAAGAGCATATCTGCCTTTAGTAGAAATACGCATGTCTTTATCTCGAGCCGAACTTCCTAGTACGTGCCAAGCAGGCTACGGACCTTCTCCATCATGGCCTTGGACTTCACGCGGGCCTTCTCCTTGCCATACGCGAGAATCTTGTCGATTTCCTCGGTGTGGTTCAGCAGGTAGAAGTACTTTTCGCGGGCAGCACCCAAGTGTTCTTCGAGAACGTTCTGGAGTTCCTGCTTCGCATGTCCCCAGCCCATGCCACCGGCGCGGTAGCGGGCAGCGAGAGCCTCGGTCTGTTCCGGAGTCGCGAAGAGTTTGTACAACTTAAACACGTTGCAGGTATCGGGATCCTTCGGTTCCTCGATGCCCTGGGAGTTCGTCACAATCTTGCCAATCTTCTTCTTGAGGGCCTTGCTCTCGAGGAAGATGTCGATAACGTTGTCGTAAGACTTGCTCATCTTGCGGCCATCGAGACCCGGGATGATGCCGGTCGTTTCCTGGAACACCGGTTCAGGAATGGTGAACACGTCCTGCCCAAAATGCTTGTTGAACTTGATGGCGATATCGCGGGCGAATTCCACGTGTTGTTTCTGGTCCTTGCCCACGGGCACGATGTCAGCGCTGAACATCAGGATGTCTGCATCCATCAGGCACGGGTAGCAGTAGAGGCCCATGTTCACGTTCGCATCCGGGTCCTCGCCGGCGGCTTCGTTCTTCGCGACCTTGTCCTTGTAGGCGTGGGCGCGGTTCATAAATCCCTTCGGCGTAAAGCAACTGAGTGCCCAGCTGAGTTCGAATATTTCGGGAATGTCGCTCTGCTTGTAGAACAGGCCCTCTTCGGGGTTGAGTCCCAGCGCAAGCCACGTCGCCGCAATCTTGTAGATGTTCGCGCGCATCTCGGCACCGTTCTGCACGGTGGTAAGGGCGTGGTAGTCGGCGATAAAGTAGACCGTATCGTAGGTCTTGGAAAGTTCAAGAGCGGGGCGGATGGCGCCCAGGTAGTTGCCTAAATGCGGCGTGCCGGTGGGCTTGATGCCCGTAAGGGAAATCTTTTTCATGAGCGCAAATATAGCAAGATTTGCAGGACGGCCAAAATCTATACGTGTTATTTATTTAAATTTATAGAAAATGATGCAGAACGAAAAATACATACTTGTAGATAACGAAGAAAGTCTTGCAAACCTTGTTGCGGACCTCGAACTCTACGATATGGCGGCCGTCGATACCGAGGCCGATTCCATGCACCATTACCATGCAAGGCTCTGCCTCATCCAGATTACCATCGGCGAACACCACTATATCGTGGACCCTCTCTGCGGAGTCGACATTTCTCCCCTGTTTTCCACGAAGGCGATGCAGACCGTCATTTTCCACGGTGCGGACTACGACCTCCGCCTGCTCTGGCAAGCCTACCAGTACTCCCCCAAGAGCATCTTCGACACGATGCTTGCCGCAAAGTTCCTGGGAGCGCAGCATCTCGGACTAGCCGACCTCGTGCGCGAGAACTTCGGCGACGAACTGAAGAAAGAAAACCAGCGCGCCGACTGGACCATAAGGCCCCTGCCGCTCGAAATGTGCGAATACGCCATCCACGACACGTTCTACCTGCACGAACTGTGCGCCATCCTTTCAGAAAAGCTGATTGCGGCCGGGCGCATGGGCTGGCTCATGGAGCAGTGCAACGCCCTAATCGAGCACGCAAAGATGCCGAGCGAAAGGACCCGCGAGCAGTGGAGACTCACCGGTTCAAGCCTCTTCAACCCCTGCAGCCTGAATATTCTCAAGCATCTCTGGGAATGGCGCGAGACCCAGGCCGAAGCCATGGACCGCCCGCCCTACAAGGTAATGCCCGCAGAACTCATGCTCGCCATCGTGCGGGCAATGAACGCTCACTATCCCGAAATCAAGATCGAGAACCTGCCCAAGCTGCCCCGCAACTTCAGGGACGAACGTCTTGATTCGTTCAAGGCGATGCTCGAGAGCGCAGTCGCCACTCCGGAAAGCGAATGGCCCGAACGCCTGCCCAAGGCGCCTCCCCCGCCGGTCATCCCGCACTCGGAACTTCTCGCCGCCCTCAAGATATGGCGCGACGAGGAAGCCGCAAAACTCAAACTTGACCCGTCCCTCCTTGCCAACAAGGGGCAACTCATCTGGCTCGCCGCTCCCGGCGACATGCCCTGGGAAGTACGCTACAACGAGGCGCACCTGATGGAATGGCAAAAGAAAATCTGGAACGGAATCCTCCGCGAAAAGCTCCCTTCTGCAAAACGTATCGGCGAGGACTAGCATGAACATGGTCACCGCCTTTGTCGCAATCATCCTCGTGATGCTCGTATTCGGGAGCAGCCAGATTGTGGAACTCGTGCTCAAGAAGCGTCGCGAAAAACGGGGCGAAGACATCATCAGGGACCCGTGGACGGAGATTCACGAAATTCCCGGTTACAGGAACTCAAGGAACATCGCCGCGTTCTACCCGCTCAAGGGCGAGGCAAACATCATGCCCATCCTCGAGGAACTCGCGCTCGAGGGCAGGCTCCTTCTCCCGCGATGCGAGGGAGAAGGCATCATGAATTTCTACAAGGTAAATAGCCTGCGCAAGGACCTCGCGAAAGGACACTTCGGAATCATGGAACCGCGCGAAGGGCTCGAAAAATTCGAAGGCGAAATCCCCATATTCCTCGTTCCGGGCACAAAGTTCAACTGGGACGGATGCCGCGTAGGGCACGGCAAGGGCTACTACGACAGGTTTCTCGCCAAGTACCCCAAGTCATACAAGGCGGGCATCGCCACCCCGGCACAGATATCGCAGGAGCCCCTCCCGCAAAAGGAAACCGACATCCGGATGGACGTGATTATCGCCTGCAAGGAACGGTACTAAAAAGCAAACACAACAAAACGGAGCATTTCAATGGGTTTCAACAATGACGGCAACCGTCGCGGTTTCAGCAGCGACCGCAGGCAAGAATTCGGATACGAGCGCCGGTTCGAAAAGAGGTTCGACAACCGTGGCGAGAAAAGTTTCGACAGGCGTCCGCCTGCAGAAAAAGTCGTCACCGCCATGGGCGATGCCGACGCCAAGCCCCAGGTCGCGGTCGGCGGCATCAAGGAAGTCACCGACGTGCTTACCAAGGAACCACTGAAGGTCCACCGCGTGCTCTTCATGCACCAGTCCGGAAACCCGAAACTCTACGAACTGCAGAAACTCGCAAAGAAGGCGCACGTTCACGTGCAGCAGGTCGACGGTAAAATCCTTGACAGCTACGCGCGCCCGAACCAGGGTGTAGTCGCCCTCATGAACGAGAAGGAACTTCTCGGCTGGCTCGACGTGCGCGAGGAACTGTTCGCCGCAAAGGAAAAGGGCGAGAAGAAACTCATCGCAGTCGCGACAAACATCGAGGACCCGCGCAACCTCGGGGCATGCATCCGCAGTTGCCTCGCCCTCGGGGTCGACCTGTTCCTGATACCCGCGAAGGGAATGTGCGGGATTACCCCGAGCGTCGCCCGCACGTCTGCCGGCGCGCTCGAGAAGATGCGCGTATGCAGGCCCGACAACCTCGAGGCCGCCATCGGTGAACTCAAGATGGCCGGCTACCAGGTCGTAGGCCTTGACGCCGATACCGAAACAAACCTCGCCGACTACAAGTTCGCAGACCAGGTCGTTATCGCCGTCGGCGGCGAAGACGTAGGCCTCCCGCCGTTCGTGAAAAAGCAATGCGACGCCATCCTCCGCATCCCGATGATGCCCGAGGCCCATTCCTACAACGCGTCCGTGGCCCTCTCGCTCGGGCTATACGAATTCGCGAGACTCCGCATCAAGGCATAGGGCCAACGCGCCGCCGGCAAAAAATTATCTTGAAACCATAGACAGCACAGAGGTCTCTTATGGAAAGCGCAAGAAAAATCATCAACACGTTCCTCAAGACGAAGTACAGCCCGAACGAACTGAAGGGCGAACTCTTCAAGGTGGGCGAAGCCGCCAAGGAAGAGGGCTGGACCTTCATGGACGCGAGTTTCCAGCTTGGCGGAAAGGCCCGCGACGAAGGGCTTTCTCCGGACGAAGTTGAACAGATCCTCCGCCGCGCTTTCTCCTCCGAGAAGCGTTCCTCCGAACGCGAAGAAACCCCTGCCGCACCCGCAGCACCCGCTGCCGCTGCGCAGGCGGAACCTGCCGCCATGGCAGCCCCGGTAAAACCCGCGATAATATCGCCGCTTTCTACCGGCATGATTTCGATGGAGCAGATGCTTGCGCTCGGCCTCGACACGCAGTCCATGGAACTGTTGCAGAACTTCAAGATCGACCCCGAAGCGCTTTCCATCCCGTGGCCTGCAGCCGACTGGCGCAAGGACCTCGCGAAGCTCCTGGACATCGCCTTCGAGACCGACGAGACCATCGAGTTCAAGATTTCAGACACGCCGAACGCGACGTCGGAACTCGTGTCGAACATCGTGGGCCGCGACGACGCCATCAAGAAGATAATGAAGAGCCTCGACAGCCAGGAAGGCGCGCTCATCTGCGTGAACGCGACCAAGGGCGGGGCCGACGCCGGCGACGAAAGCTGGCGCTACCGCTACGCCGTCATCGACAACCCGAAGATGTCCTTAGCCAAGCAGCTCGCCTACTACAAGGCATTGAACCTCCCGTGCGCCGCCCTCGTGAACACAGGCGCAAACTCCGTGCAGGCGTGGGTAAAAATTGGCGCGAACGACCGCGAGGAATACGACGAGCGCATTGACTTCCTGTTCAAGACGCTCGACTCCCAGGGATTCAAGGTGGACGCCTCCAACAGGAGCCCCACCATGATGGCCCGCATGCCGGGCGTGCTCCGTGGTGGCAAGCAGCAATACCTCATCGGCACCGAACAGGGCGCGAAGAACTTCAAGGAATGGAAGGAATGGGTCGAGTACTCCCTCGACGGCAAGCCGCTTATCGAACTTGCCAGCGACAGCGAGGAACCGCCGAAAAAGGACGCAAGCATTATCGAGAACATGCTGCGCGCAGGCGAATTCTTCCTGTTCCAGGCTCCGCCCAAGAGCGGAAAGTCGCTCGCCCTCATGGACATGGCGCTTTCCATCTGCTACGGCGAGGACTGGTTCGGCAATTCCACTTCTTCCAACGACGTGCTGTTCATCAACTTCGAACTCACGAAGTCCGTATTCCTGAACCGCCTGCACCTGCTCGGCAACAAGCGCGGGCTCAACGCGAGCACCCCGAAGTTCGGCTTCCTGAACCTGCGCGGTACGGCTCTCTCCCCGCTCGAAACCGCACAGCTTATCGCAAAGAGAATCGAGGGCGCCAAGAAACTCGAGAATCACGACTACCGCGTGGTGGTCATCGACCCGATATCCGCCGTGCTCCACAACCCGAAGTCCATGCGACTCACCGGCTCGCCGCACCAGATTCTGATGCAGATGGTCGATACCATCATCGCGCTTACCGGGTGTGCAGTCGTTACCGCATGCAATAACGACGAGTACCCGTATCTCGAATCCCGCGCCGACAGCGTCATATCGCTTTCACCGGTGGAAGGCGGCCTGAACCTGTTCCAGATAAACGGCTCGTTCCGCAAATTCCCGAAGATGCTCTCACGCGAATGCTCGTGGATTTACCCGCGGTTCCTCGTATAGTTACAAAGAGTTCTAGCAAATGTTCGACAGACAAAAGAAATACTCCACTCGCGCTCCCAAGAAGCTTGTCGCAGGCAGGTTCCACAGCGCTCCCGCAAAGTCCGTCCCCGAAAAGGACTCTGCAGCGAAGAAGGCTACCCCCGTACGCAGGGTCCTTCCGTTCGAAGAAATCAAACGGCAGCTTACGGCATGGGCCGAAGACAACCGCATTCCCGGAAAGTTCCAGGCTTGGTTTACCAAGGAACCCGCGAACGACCACTGCGACTGGCGCATACTGAACAAGCTCGTGAACAACCACGAATCGCTCGTGCTCGACGCCCCCGCACGCGACATAGATGCACCCGCAGTAGTGAAGAACGTTTTCGACCAGCTGCACAAGGACCACCTGCACACGCTCAAGAAGGCTCTGCGCCAAATCTGGTTCAGGGCCACCGGCGACGGACGCTACGCGCTCCTCGTGCAGGCGAACATCCACGGGCGCAATTCCGGCCACGAGATAAAGTCGTTTATCGAATTTTTGCAGCACAACTGCCCGCAGGTCATCAGCTGCCACCAGGTGCAGTGCACGCCGAACCACCTGTTTGACCCCGCCCTCCTGCAGAACACGCGCGTCGACGTGAAGGCCGCGTTCGGGAGCGCGTTCATGCCCATCGCGGGCACGGGCCTTTCCATGCACGTGCTGGACTGGGCCCCCAGAATGAAGGACGCGTGGCTGGAACTCCCCCTCCGTATCAAGGACGCAGTCCACCCCGCGAAAGGCGACCGCTTCTTCGAGTTCTACAGCGCATCGGGCTACGTTTCCGCAAGCCTCGCCCAGGACTTCGAGCAGGTCGAATCCCTCGACTGTCGCGAGACCGCGATGGAATCCGCAAAGATGAACGCGCGCAGCCTTGCAGGCAACAACATGCGTTTCCACCGCAGCCACCTGGACCGCGCCTTCCTCGAAAAGTTCTTCGGACAGCGCGACAACGAGGGCAAGTGGACATTCTATCTCAACGAACCCGAGGCAGAACCCATCACGAGCGACCTCGTGCAGGCCATCGCCGCCTCGCGCCCCGAACGCATCCTGTTGCAGGTGACCGACCTCGAGAACGCCGCAAAGCAAATCAAGCGGTTCCGAGCCGAGGGCTACATGCTCCGCAAGAACATCCCGCTCTACCTGGAACCGGGCAGCGGCAAGTTCGAGCTGCTCATGCTGTTCGTGCCCGACCGGGCGGGTCTTTTGGGCGGATTTGCGGCCCAGAACGGCCAAAAACGCTCCGTCAAGCGCCCCCAGGAGCGCATTTCGGGCAAAAATCAGGCCGATATACCCCATTTTGTGCAAAAAAAGAGTACTCCCAGGGCAAGAAAAGATTAAATTATAAGCAGTTAACTCGTTTTCATTCAAAGGGTTACAAGGTTTTCTATGAATTTCTTCAAGTGTGCGACAATCACCCTCGGACTTTCGGCCCTGGTCGTTTCCGCCTACGTGGTCAAGGAAGGCGACACCCTCTGGGACCTGAGCGACGAATACCTGCACGACCCGTTCGCCTGGCCCGACCTCTGGGAAAACAACAGGCACATCCAGGACCCCCACTGGATTTATCCCGGCGATTCCATCTACCTGGGCGACAGCGTACGCGAAGAACCGGTAATGCAGATCCCGGCCGACAAGAAGAAATACCCCTGCAAGGCGGCTGTAGCCGATTCTAACCTCCCGAAGGGCAAGGGCTACCAGATCCAGAGCGTCGGCTGCGACGAGAACGACGAACGCAACGGCGAATTCGAGAACATGCTCGGCAACCTCCGCGACAAGGACAAGAAGCAGAAGAAAAAGAAACAGGAAGCGGATTCCTACTACTACAAGAAGCGCCCCGAGCCGAAGATTTTCAACGGCTACTACCAGATTCTCGCCCCTGAAATCTACACGCTCGATTCCCTGAAGAACGACAGCAGCTTTATCTCCATCCGTTCCGGCGAAAAGAAGGAACCCATCCTGCACATTCCCGAAATGGAAGTGGTCGTGGGCATCGGCAAGAAGACCTACCCGAATCTCAAGAAGGGTGACCTCGTAGAAATTCTCGACGCGAAGAAGATTGAAGTGCCGGCCCGCAGTGGCGGTTTCGAGAAGTTCGCGCTCCTCAAGCTTTCGGGCGTTGCAAAGATTGTCGCCATCGGTGACACGCTTTCTCGCGCGATGATCATGCAGAGCTTCCGCGAAATCAAGATTAACCAGTCGAAGGCCCGCCTCAAGCAGCCGATAAGCCCCATCAACGTTACCGGCTATGGCGACGTTCCCGAGTCCAACATCGATTCCATGGCGCAGATCCGCTACGCGATGGACCCGATGCTCATCATCGGCAGCTATTCCTACGTGCTTATCGACAAGGGCGCCGAACAGGGTTACGGTACGGGCGACGCCATCGCCATCTGGGAAGCCGACAAGTCCGACGCCTCCATCCCGCCGCGCCTGCTCGGCAGGGGCATAATTGCACGCGCATCGCAAAACGAAGCGGCAGTGCTTGTCCGCGAAGCCTATTCCAACAACCGCCGCATCGAAACCGGCCACAGGGTCTCCGTGACCCACAAGGCGAACATAGCCAAGTGACAAAGGCTCTCCTCATCACGGCAGGTCTTGCCCTCTCGCTCTCGATGCTGCTCATGGCAAGTTGCGTCCTGGTACTTCTATTCCCAAGTATCTCGGCGAGCCTACCCCTATAAAGCGGGGTGGCGATGCACTTCTCGAAAGGAAACCTGATACTCATTCTCGTGTTCGTGGGCGGCATCATTTTGCCCACGGCAATCCTGTCGTTCCTCGGGTTCCGGAACATCCAGAACGAGATGTTCCTCGCGCAAAAGAACTTCGACGAGAACCAGGCCGCTCTCGAGAAAGACATCGAGGATGCCATCGAGAAGGAACAGGAAAAAATCTACCAGGAAACGAAGGCTGCATCGCTGTTCCTGTACGAACAACCGCGCAGCCTGCTCGAATTCGGCAACGCGGCCTCGTTCAAGGACGTCGCGGGCATCGAGGCCATATTCCTCTACAACAACGGCAAACTCGTCTATCCAGATATATCGTCCAAACACTTCTACCCGACTCACGATTTTTCGTCCGTAGTCGCAAGTCCGAACGAGCAGAGGCTTTTCGAAGCGGAACAGGACTCAGGCAGCAAGGAGGTCCTGCTCCACAGGCTCATCAAGACAAACTCGCTCTTTACCACCAAGAACGAGCAAGTGCTGAACATCCTCGGAATCGTGCGTCTCTGCTACAAGGAAAAGAACTACGACGAGGCGCTGAAGTGGCTGAAGGTCCTCGAGAACAACCCGCACCTGCAAGGCTACCTGCATGCAGACCTCACCCGCTCGGTGAACCTGCTGCACTTCGAAATTCTCGTCAAGCAGAAGAAGCACGCCGAAGCCGAGGACTACAGCCTTTCCGTGCTGAACCAGTTCCTGCAGAGCGAAAGCATCGAGGACATCCCTTCGGCAAAGTTCTTCTTCGAGACGGCCTTCTCGCAAATACTTTCATTCGAGGACCTCTCCCAGGAGAAACGCGAATCGTTCTGGAACCTGCGTGCGAACTTCAACCGCCAGCTGGGCTACATGGAAATCCTTTCCAAGTACCGCAAGAACTTCGAAGACCTCCTGAGCAACGACTTCATGTCGAAGGACGGAATCCTCTACCGGAGCAGGGACGATGTTACCTTGTTCAAGATGGGCTACCCCTTCCTTTCGGGCAACCAGATTGTAATTGCAAAGATTGACACCGAAGCGTTCCGCGCGCGGCTTATCGAAAGGGTCAAGAACGTATCGCAGCGCTGGAAGAACGTTCCCTTCTCCATTATCGACGAGAAGGATTCCCTGCTCGCGGGCGCCATCCCCGACAGTTCGGGCGTGATATCGCAGACGCGCATTTCGGGAGCGTTCGACTGGGAATTTTCGCTCTACGAAAAAGACATGAAGGAAATCCGCAGGGAATCGCGCCAGCGCATGTACCTGATGTACGGCCTGTTGCTGTTCTCGCTCATCACGGTCGTGTTCGGTTCGTTCTTCATGCTGCGCTTCATCATTCAAGAACACAAGCTGCTTGCCATGAAGGCGAACTTCCTTTCGAGCGTATCGCACGAACTCAAGACGCCGCTCACCTCCATCAAGATGTTCGCCGAGATGATGGCCCGCGGGCGCGTCACCAAGGTCGAGAAGGTCCAGGAATACTCCGGGCTTATCGGCAAGGAGGCTACCCGCCTCGAGAACCTCATCGGGGCAATCCTCAACTACACCCGCATGGAGCACGGCACGGGTGCGTTCAAGTGGGAACGTCTCGACTTCTCGGTATGCGCGAAGAAGGTGTTCGAGGCCGTCGAGGATATCGGGGTCGAGAAGGGGCTCGAGTTCCATACAAAGTTTGAACCCGGCGCCTACGTGATGGGCGACTACACCGCACTCTACAGCCTCGCCCAGAACCTCATCGAGAACGCCATCAAGTACACGAACGCTCCCGGCGAAATCACCATCAGCGTCTATAACGAAGAAGACCGGGCCGTATTTTCTGTCGCCGACACGGGAGTCGGCATCGATTCATCTGAACAAAAGAATATATTTAACGATTTCTACAGGGTCGGTGACGAAATGACCCGCAGTACAAAGGGTTCCGGACTCGGGCTTGCCATCGTGAAGAGGGTCGCCGAAACGCACAAGGCAACCATCTCGCTATCGAGCAAACTGGGCAAGGGTTCTACATTTACTGTCAGATTCAAGAAGGTGGACTGATATGCAACACAAGATACTCATCGTTGAAGACGAAGAAATCATCCGGCTCGGGCTCCAGGATAACTTCGAGCTCGAAAACTACATTGTCGAGACCGCCGCCGACGGCGAAGAGGCCGTCGCGAAGGCGGACTCGTTCCTGCCACACCTCGTCATTCTCGACCTGATGATTCCCAAGAAAAGCGGGTTCGAGGTCTGCCGCATCATACGCAAGAAGCACCCGGAATGCTTCATCATCATGCTTACCGCAAAAACCGAAGAAACGAGCAAGGTCGCAGGCCTTGAAATGGGCGCCGACGACTACGTAACCAAGCCCTTCTCCATACTCGAACTGCTCGCCCGCGTGAAGGCGTTCCTGCGACGCACCGAAGTCGCCGCCCCGCAAGAGGCGCCCGCCCCGCAGGCGCAGGATTCCATCGACTTTGCCGACATCCACCTGGATTTCAAGAAGTACGAAGCCACCAAGGGAGGCGAGCCGCTCGAGATGTCCGCCCGCGAGTTCCAGATTCTCAAGTACTTCTGGCAGCACCGCGGCGAGGTCGTTCTCCGCGAAGACCTGCTCACCGATATCTGGGGCTACACTCCCGACAACATGCCCTCGACGCGCACCATCGACAACCACATCGTGAACCTGCGCAAGAAACTCGAGGACGACCAGACGAACCCGAAAATCATCGTCTCCATCCGCGGCGCGGGCTACAAGTTCGACGCATAAAGGTACAGCAGATGTTCACCCGGCAAGACACACGCATCGCAAAGAGAAAGGCGTTTATCGCCTTCCTTGCGGTATTCTGCATTTGCAGCGCGAGTGCCTTTGCCGAAAAGATGAACGCCCTCATACAGGAAGCCATATACGATTTCGAGATGAAGGGCGAAACCGCCGAAGCAATCCGCCTGCTCGAGAAGGTCAGCACGCAGGGCGACAAGGAAGACCGCGAGAACGCCTTCTTCTACCTCGGGAAAATCAAGGAACTCGCAAGCAACAGGAACTCGGCGAATTTCTACTACCAGCAGAGCCTGAACACCACCCGCGACACGGACCGCGCCTACTGGCTATCGGAACGCGAGGCCGCCACCAGCAATACGAACGACGTGCTCATCAAGAACAAGTTCACGCTGCGTTCCCCCATCGCGAAGGTCTTCAAGAACGAGGCCACCTACCTGCTGCTCCAGAACGGGAACATCAAGAAGGTGCTCGCCGATACCATCATCGACATCCGTACGGGTATTCCCGCACGCTCCGACATTCTGAAGATTGACGATTTCGGAATCTGGTACCAGAATGTCGACAAGGACAGCCTGCTCTACAAGCCCCACAACACCAAGTACCCGTCCAAGAAATATCCCGTCGTCGCCACTAAGGAATTCTTCTCGAAGGGCGACTACGCCGCCGCACAGAACGGCCACACGCTCTCCCTGCTGAACAAGAAGGGAATCATCGCCCAGGTAAAGGAAACGTTCAACGGCTGCCACGTAGAAGACTTCTTTGAACCCACCGGGCACTATGTCCTCAACTGCACCGACAACGCGCTCCATTTCGTCTCGAGCGCCGACGGCAGCGAATCCTTCGCGCTCTCGCAGTTCGACGCCATCAAGAACGTCATTACCGACGACAACTTCATCTACCTGCTTTCGGGCAACTACCTCTTCTGCTACCAGCCCAGGGCAAGTTCCTCCCCGCTGTGGCGCGTGCTGTTCAGCAACGCCGAAGTCGTGATTCCCTTCAACAAGGGAATCGTCGTGCTCGAGGCATCCGGCAGAATCACGCTTATCGACAAGGCGAGCGGCATGGTCAAGAACACCATCCGAAGCGATGCAAGTTTCATATACCCTCTCGCGCTCGGGACGCTCGGGCTGTTCTCCAACGAGGGCGACCTGATTGCGGTCGACACGCTGCTACACCCGCTCTGGCATTTCAATTTCGCGCGCCCCATCACGGCGGCCCCCATCCATACCGAGAACGGCATATTCCTCGTATTCGACGACACGCACCTCATGAGCATCGCGCCGCACTATTACGGCAAAAAAGCCCTGCAGTCCGACCTGCTTACGCTCAAGGCCGCCGCCATGGCCGAGGCGGGCGCATGGGACGAGATTGCCCCCCTGCTCGATTCGCTCCTGAAACTGGAACCCGGAAACGCGGAGGCATGGCTCTACAGGGCGCTCCTGCTCGAATCCACCAAGGGTAGCGAGAAGGACCGCCAGAAGGCATGGTCCGAGGCGGTAAGGCTTTCCGTAAGTACCTCGCACACGAGCAGCATCATCCTCGGGCGTTACAGCAAGGCAATCGGCGCGAAGTTCGTGAGCCTTTTGAACATCACGCCCAAGACGCGTTACCCGCAGTTCTTCGGCCACAAGAAGAACATCTACACCATCGACCCCGCCGCAGAGAAACTCATCTGCATCAACGCCGACAACGGCGAGCAGCGCTGGGCCAGGAACCTCCCGCGCATGACCGACAGCCCCGTAATGAACAGCGACGAGAACACGCTCGCCATCGCCTCGGGATTTGCGCTCTACATCTACGACCTCGACCACGACGCCACCCCGCAGACGCTGCAGCTTCCCGGAAAGGCGTTCAGCATCCAGCAGACGCCAAGCGCCATCTACATCGCCACCTGGAACGGATTCCTGCTCAAGGTGACCCGCTCCGAAAACAGGCTCGCCTGGTCGCGCAAAATCTACTCGTCGCCTTTCATCTTCACCCCGCACGAATCCACCATCTACGCGGCAAGCCTCGAAGGCGAAATCAAGTACATCGGCGACAACTCGGGGCAGGCGAACGAGTTCAGCCCGCGACTCCCGGGAAGCGTATCGCAAGTCGTGAAGGCCGATACCACCATCGTGTTCGCGACCGACAACAACCGCCTCTATCTCTACAGCGCTGGCGACATCACGAAGGATCCGGCGCAAATCCTGCTGGAATCCACGGTACTCTCGCTCCAGGTCACGCGCGACCATGACTCTAGAAACATCCTCGTCGGCCTCGCCGACCAGAGTTTCCTCCTGTATTCCTCGTCGGGAACGCCCCTCTGGAAATTCCAGGGCAAGAACTCCATCTTCGGCAAGCCCTACATAGAGGGGAACCTCGCCTGGATAGACCAGGGGAACGAGGTCATCGCGGTCTCCCTGAAAGACGGGAGCGTGGTCCACAAGTTCAATACCCCCGGCGGAGCGGGTACCCCGTTCGTCATGAACAAGACCCTCTACAGCGCATCTTCAAAGCGCCTCCTCTACGGTTTCTCGCTGTAAAAATCGCGTGACGGCCATCACTTTTTGTAAATAATTGGAGATATTTGCAAAAATGGGGCAATTTATTCCACTTTGGAACTACTGTAAAGAAATTTTAGTAGCAATTTTCTAACATTCTCACTAGATTTTAATATTATGAGCGATTTTGTCAAAATAATGCATAAAGCCGTGGCCGGCTCGCTGGTAATCCTGGCGGGCGTATTCGTGGCCTGCGAAAAGGAATCAGCCGATAAATCCGTCGCAGAAAACTCCGAATACCCGCGCGCAGAGACACTGTATATCGGCGGTTTCGACTGGGCCCCGCCCACGACGTTCAACCCGCTGGACTACGACCCGAACTTCCCCATCGACGGAAACGTCCGCCTGATGTACGAGACGCTCGTCACCTACAACCAGATTACCGACAAGCTCGAACCGATGCTCGCCGATTCCTTCACGAGGACGGATTCCAGCATCGTGGTTCACCTCGACAAGAATGCCAAGTGGAACAACGGCACCCCCGTTACCGTCGACGACGTCATCTACTCGTTCCATATCGATTCCATTCTCCCCACGCCGCGTCACGGCAACTGGGAATATCTCACCTCCGTCACGGCAGACAATAGCAACAACATCACGTTCCTCTTCAACAAGAAGAACAAGAACCCGCTCATAATCCTGAACGCTATTGCCGAAACGTCCATCCTTCCGAAGTCGGTCTTTGAACCGATTATCGAGGGCGCGAAGGAGGGCAAGGCCTACAACTTCGGCAAGGTCGTGGAATTCAAGAACGACAATTCGCCGGTCGTCTCGGGCCCGTACAACCTCAAGACGTTCTCGCCCGACAAGATTGTGCTCGAGCGCAACGACAGCTACTGGGGCAACGTGAACCACGGCGGCAAGGCGCCTGCGCCCAAGTATATTATCCATTCGCTCTACAACGGCAACAACCACTTCAACAGCGCGATGACGAAGGGCCACCTCGACGTGTCCTCCATCTTCCTGCCGCAGATCTGGAACAAGGCGAAGGATAACATCCGCGCCTGGAGCCGCGAGGAACCCTATCACCTTCCGGGTTCCATCACGACGCTCATCATCAACCACCAGGTCGAGCCGTTCAACGACCCGGCATTCCGCCAGGCCCTCGCCCACGCAGTGAACTTCGAGAAGATCAAGTCCCGCGCCATATCGAACTACACGCCGGCAATCCAGGCAGGCTTCATACTGCCGTTCGGCCCCGAGGCGCGCTTCTTCAACAAGGAAGATGCCGACAAGTTCGGTTATTCCTACAACATCGAGAAAGCGAAGGAAATCCTTACCGCCGCAGGCTACACCTGGGATACCGAAGGCAAGCTCGTGGACAAGCACGGCAAGCCTGTACGCCCCATCAGCCTCGAATGCCCGCAGGGCTGGACTGACTGGGAAGACGTCATCAAGGTCGTCGCGGAATCCTTCGGCGAAATCGGTGTCACTGCCGAACAGAACTTCGTGGACTACAGCGTATGGGACAAGGACCTGCGCCAGTGCACGTTCGACCTCGCCATGAAGACGCAGACCGCGGAACTCTCCGCAGCCACCCCGTGGACGCGCTTTGACCAGGTGATGGGGAACGTCGCCCTGAAGCCCGTCGGCGAGGACGCATTCTCGAACCAGGGACGCTACAAAAACGACGAGGCGAACAAGCTGCTCGCGAAAATCCCGACGATTGCCTCCGAGGATGAACTCAAGAAGGCATACCGCGAACTGAACAAGATCTTCATGGAAACCATACCGGTTCTCCCGGTCATGTACCGCCCCACGCAGTACTACCAGTTCTCCACCAAGCACTGGACAAACTTCCCCACCGAAGAGAACCCCTACGCACCGCCGCAGCACCTGATTGTCGCCGCAGGCGTGAAGGCACTGTGGGAAATTCAGCCGGTCAAGTAGACAGCGCAGACATTTAAATACAGAGGCTAGTTTCTAGCCTCTTTTTTTTATTCCAGGCCTGCTTTTACTTGCTTTTCATCGCACAATTACGCATCTCGTCGCACACTTGCAAGCGAGCCCCTTTCTAGCACTAACGCTATAGAGAATATTTTTATATCTTTAACATGTAGTGAAAACTAAGGAGACTATCGTGGGTAAGACTCGCTTTATTTTGCCGAACCTGTTTACGAGCTTAAATTTCCTTCTGGGTGTATTTTCTATCTGCTGGACCACCGGGGCATTCGCCACCGCCGACCCGATTCTCATGGGCGCCTACTTCATTATCCTGTGCGTCCTGCTCGACAAGCTCGACGGTTTTGCCGCACGCCTCGTGAACGCGAGTTCGGAATTCGGAGCGCAGTTCGACAGCCTCGCCGACCTTATCGCGTTCGGCCTCGCACCCGCCTTCTGCATCCTCTTTGCCTACAAGAACCTTGCCCCCACATTCTTCGAGGCGAACATCCCCCTGATGGTCATCGCGTTCTCCGTTTACGTACTCTGTGCCGCCATGCGCCTCGCCAAGTACAACGCCTGCGATAGCGATAGCTACCACCACCACTTCTCCGGAGTCCCCACCACGTTCGTCGGTGCCATCAACTCCATCCTCATCGTGTTCCTCAAGAACGTGGGCCTGTTCCAGAATGCCGACAGTTCCGCCCTCTATCTGCCTGTCGCAGTCCTGTTTGTCACGGGCCTCCTGATGGTCGCCCCGCTGTTCCTCCCCAAGTTGCAGCCCCGCAAGAACAAGGCTTTCAACATCTTCCAGGCAGTGCTTATCGTGATTACCTACGTCTGCGGTTTCTTGTTCATCACAGAGAAGATGATTATCCTCGAGTTCCTGCTCGTGCTCGTCGCCTGCTACATGACCATCGGCCTTGCCGTCGGGCTTATCCAGCGCAAGAACATTATCGAGGAAGCAAAGGCCGCGAAGGCCGAGAACTAGTCTTGCGCCGCGAGGAATCGCGCGAAAGATTCACCGTAACGTTCAAACAGGAGCTCCGGCGCCAGGCGCGGGAGCTCTAGCGTTATGCATTCAACCCGGTGTTCGCTGCACCATGTCCCGAAACTGCCCGGAGTGGGGTAACCGATATCGGGTTTCCACGGGAGGTTCAGGGTTCCATGCAACCGCTCCACGAGGGGCGTGCGTGCGGGGGCGTCGATGCACCCGATGGGGGAATGCATCGCAATTACGGACTCCGGCTTCAGCGACTCTATGAGGGCGACAAGCGCCTGCGTCTCGGGCTCGCTGCCGGGGGCCTTCCCCGGGCTTAAAAGCGTATCTCGGGCGGATTCCAGGATAGAGCGCGACTGCACGTGGGCCGGGTTCCAGTTCGAAGTCGCGAAGTTGCGGTTCAGGTCCACCCCGTTCGCGTTCCCGCGGGTCCCGAGAGTGGCACCGTCGGGGTTCGCGCACAGCACGAAGGCCATGTGCTCGAAGTTCGTGTCGAAGGCGCGCAGGCAGCGGCTCAGCAGGAACGTCGTTTCGGGTTCCTCGCCGTGAATCGCGGCGAATACGAGAAGCCTGCAGGCGCTACGGCACGGGTAGTAATGGAGCGGGGCCCCCAGTACGGAGCGGCCGTATTCGCGGGCTTCGAGGCGGACAATGCCGCGATGTTCCGGAGTGAATTCCATGCAGGCCATGAGAGTCTAGATAAAGTAAGGGTAAATGAAGTCTTCTGCGAGGGAATCGAGACGCGCGAGAATGACGCGCTTGCAGGCGATATCCGTAGCCTCGTAAATCTTGCGCAGGGTATCGAGCGAGAAGTTATCCAGCAGGCGGCGCGACGTGGGCAGGTGCGCAATGTGCCAGCCTTCGGGCTTAATCTTCCCGCGGCCGGGCACGAACACTCGGCTGAACCCAAAGGCCTCGTTTGCAGCAAAGCGCGCGTCCAGGAACTTGTGGAACTTGGCGAACATTCCCGTGCATTCGTCGGGCGTGAGCTGTACCTCGTAACCCTCGGGGCAGGCATTACCGTCTACCACGTCGATATCCGTACCCAGGTGGTGGCGGCTCGCGCCCGGCAGTGCCGACCACGTGAGGATAGCGTACATCAGTTCTTCCTCGTCCTGCGGGCGCTGCATCGGCTTGCCAAATTCATCGAGCAGGGCGAGTTCCCCGCGGGCCTTACGGTTCCAGATAGAGAGTTGCTTCTCGAACGGGCGGTATGCCGATTCCAGACGCAGCCTGAATCCGTTTTCTTTCAGGAGGGCATCAAGACGCGCGAGGTCACTGCATATATCTTTGCATACAAAGTAACCATTCTGGAATTCAACCAGTTCGGGCGAGCCAAGGCCATAAGGCAAAAGATCCGCAGATTCCATATCCGTAAAACTCATGGCAACTTCCCTCCCATCCTTTCGACAAGTGCCTTCCAGTCGGCGACACTCGCCTTTTTCTTGCGACCGGCGGGCCTCTTTGCATGCGGAGCCAGCGCCGCCGTGAGCGGGGCCGGGTTCGCGTGCGTCCACGCAATCGCGAGCGCGTCGCTCGCATCAAGCGGCAAGTCGGAAGGTTCTATCCCGAGTCGTGCGAAAATCATGTTCGCCACCTGCTCCTTGGCCGCACTCCCGTCACCCGTGACGGCCTGCTTCACCACCTTCGGCGGGTACTCGTTGAATGTCATCCCGCGCTTGCGGCAGGCTACCAGGATAGCCCCGCGTATATGCCCCAGCACCAGAGCGCTCTTCGCATTCTTCGCAAAGAACACGCCTTCCATGGCAAGCGAGTCGGGCTTGTACGTATCGAGCCTCGATTCCAGTTCCGTAACGATATGGAGCAGACGGTCTTCCACAGGGCGGCCCGCCGGGGCATGCAACACCCCGTATTCGAGCACTTTCGTGTGCCCGGATCCCGCCTGCAGGAAGGCGTACCCGGTCGTGATGGAGCCGGGGTCGATACCTAGAATTATCATGCGCTTTAAAATAGATAAATAGAATAGTTGTTATATCGCGGGGATTGACTTTTTAGGCTTATAAATATAGTTTAGGAGAAGAGTGTAATCGGACAAAACATGAAACGCTTTTTTGCCATATACTTTTTTTTGATGTTCGGCTTAGTCTGGTCGAGCCCTTCGGTGCTGTTGACAAGCGACCGCCACGTGACTGCATGGAACTTCGTCAATTACCGATTTAGACTTACGAACACGTCAACTGCGCCTGTCCTAAATCCCGAAATCAATTATTATGCTGCTCAGGCTCCGCTTGGGGCTGAAGTGGATGTTTCCTCCGGTCTAAATCCCGTAACGGCATCCGTGGTGCAGGCGGGGCAATACACTGTAGTCAAGTTCTCCCTTCACGGTCTTCTTTTCCCTGGGGATTCCGTTGAAATTCATTGCCGCATCTATAGCGAAGGTTTTTTGATGGGCTGGGATTCGTCTAACGACTGGTCATACCAGCATAATGCCGAGGTCTACGAGCCGAACTACTTCATGGCGGTCTATGACGCATCGCACAATATTCTTTGGGGCTCAGACCCACTAGGCGGCAACCAGAATACATCCGATGTTGTGCTGTGGACTGACCGTGGGAGCAATTTTACGGTCGAACGATATAATGGCGATACTGCCGAGGTTGTCCCGGCAGGGCGGTTCTGGTTAATAAAAGATATGCCCATCTCGCCGAAGGAGCGGGACCTGCTTGCCGAGCGGGGAATCGTCAAGCATTCCGTCGGCAGTCACCAGGGCAAGACGCTCGCCCTGTTTCGTAGTGAAACCGATGTGCAGAAGAGTCTGCTGGACAGCCTGGTTGCTGGGTTCTACAATACGGTTGCCGTAGATGATTCTACTCCAGTCGAAATAGAATTTTATCAAGACAGCCTGTACGAGGACTCGTCAAGGATTGATATGGAAATATTCTGCTGGCCAGATGTTTCTGTCAATACCTGCGTTGAAGAAGTTGCTGCGTGTGGAGGCGACGATATTGGTGTAGCACGTGGGCTGCTAATCGCGAAAGTCAGGAAGGACTCGCTCCAATGCCTTGCGCAAAGCCGGAATATTGATGGCTTGGCTGTGCAGCACGAACTGGGCTTGGCTAGCAGCGCCGTTGACCGTGATGCCGTCAACATATCCAGCTTGCAGAACAACGACACTGCATGGCAACACGCTCTTCAAATGGATCGTGCCACGAAGGACTGGCTTTCTGGCGTGAAGTATACGGGCGATGGGATTGTAGTGGGGGTGTATGAGTCCAGATTTGGTTATATTCATCCTGATTTCAACGAGTATGATTCATCAATGGCCTTAATACCAAGGGAAATAAGAAAAGACGAATTTTGGGGACTAGATGGACGTGCGCTGTCAAGGCAAGTGAATGGTTATGACGCTCATGCCTATGGTGTTGCCGGGATAATTGGTGGAAACGGAAATGACTCAAGCGGCTTTAAATATAGAGGTGTTGCCCCTAAGATTCATTATTATGCAGGATCGAATTCCTCTCCTAATGTTCAGGTTGGCCATGTCGTTAATCATTCCCATATAACTGATAGCATTTTAGCTGCATATGTAAATGAAGATTACGTTATAGACGCAGCAGTGTTTAAAAATTGGAATAGCGAATGTACAAAAATAAATCCTTCATCTAATGTAAGTGTTGCTAATTGTGTTGAGGGCGATACGCTAACCAAAACGGTTGTTTATGCTGCTGGCAATAATGGGGACAATGAAGGATACCCGTCATACAAATATGGTATACACCGTGCCTATCACTCAATCTTGTCTAATTCAAAGAATGCGATAACTGTAGGTAACATGACAAGTGAAGAAAAAGTCCGTTTTCATCACTCTAGTATGGGACCTACATGGGATGGACGAATCAAGCCTGACATAATGGCACCGGGAGCAACAAGCCAAATTGTTGCTAGTGCCAACCATCCTGTTGAAATATATGTGGATTACGTGAAATTGTATAGGCCAAATTCTGCGGAACCGTATTTTGTTCTAGATTCGAATGCGTTTCCTGAAAAATCAGAATGGCTGAGGAGTGCACTAGCTATAACTTCTATTGAACCGCTTGAAAACGGAAACTATGCATATAAATTTACATGTGATACAACAACGCAATTAGGTATATCAGCTCTTTGGGACTTTGATTCTATATTAGTTTCTTCGCAGGATGAGATGGAAATCCGTTTCCGCAAAGGCGAGGGATGGGATAACAATGAATATATTTATGGAAATATACACTTTGGAACGCATGAATCTGGATTTTATCCACCTCCCGATTCTCTCAAGGATTCTCTTCGTTTAATCTATCCAAATGAAAACTTTGATAATAATGTTTGGCATATCAATGTTCCCGCGGTATGGACTGCTAGCGATGCTTATACAATCAAGCGTTTCCCATTAGCAGCTCTTGATACCACCATTAATGCCTACTACGTGCGTTTAGATTTCAGCTTTATTCGCGGTATTGTTACTCCTGCAGTCTGCGACTCCAACCGCTGTGGATATACCTTCCCCATAGAAGGTGGCACTTCAGCTGCGGCTCCCTTCGTGAGCGGTATCGCCGCCCTAATGTACCAGAAGTTCCGCGACACTACAGGGGATTCCCTGCACAGGCATTCAATGCGAAATTCTACCGTCAAGGCGCTCCTAATCCATACCGCGATAGACATGGAGGATTCCGAACAGGCGCATTTCTCTGTAAATGCCGATATGCAGAAGGCTCATCATGATGGTGCGCCACACTACACGCCTCACGGTGTCGGCCCGGACTTTGCGACGGGCTGGGGGAGGGTTGACGGGGCCGCCGCACTCGGCCTTATTTCCGGATACAATAAGAAGACTCGAGAATTCTCCAACTTCAGGGAAATCGAGATAGGGAACGGGTTCGAAAAGCGGTGGACGACTGTTGTCGACGGTGCGCAAAACCGACTCAGGGTGACCTTGGTATGGGATGATGCTCCTGGTGAAAGGGACAAGGCTGTCAATCCGGAATACTTTAAGGAATCTAAACTAGTCAACGACCTGGATATGTATCTGGTGAGCCCATCTGGTGAATACCACTACCCCTGGAGGATAGACCCATTGCCGACGGAATACATTGACACAAGTGGAAATCACTCCGATGTAGCAACGGGGTTTGAAAGAATCCTGGAAGGAAATGTCCACGATGCATACAACGGCTGTGGTTCGGGCGACAGGCTCGACGTGGCGTGCTTCGACCACCTAAACAATGTCGAGGTCGTGGACGTGGATAATCCTGAGCCGGGTCGGTGGCAGGTTGTCGTGATGGGCAGACGACTCGAGGACTACAACAATGCGGACAGCAACGCACAGGTGGCAACACTTGTCAGCGATTTTGCCCTTAAGGAGAGTAATTTCTGTAGCGTCGTTCATGATTATGCTCCGCAGACAACGTACCGTTGCTCGTACACACTTGGCGATGACGCCATATCCTACGTCACGTTTGACGAGCGCACACTTGTCGGTGCCGGGGATGATATCCAACTCTTTGACGAGAACGGGACCCTATTGGGGACCTACGTCGAGAATCAGCTTGCCGGGAAAAGGCTGAAATTCCGCTCAAGGTTGCTTACGGTCGTACTCCATAGTGACAACGACAATTCCCAGGGCTGGGGGTTCGGCGTTACGAAAATAAAGGTCTACCCGATGGCGGTTCTGAAAATGCCGTTCGAATTTACAAAGAAGGTGGAGTAGTGTTTTGTAATTAATATTTTTTTTGAGAATGTTTATGTTTAAATTTGCTTGCTTTTTCTCGTTTATTTGTATTTGTCTATTCCTCGTCGCCTGTGGTGACGGAGGGACGTCGGAACCTATTCTGTATCCAAGGGAAATCTCTGTTGAAACATCATCCTCTATGGCGGAATCGTCATCTTTCGAAATACCAGAATCGTCAGAAGCGCAAAGTTCTTCGTCTGCCTCGTTTCTTTGTATAATCGGCACTGACGAAGACTGCGATTACGGAATGTTGATCGATGAACGTGATGGGCAAATCTACAAGACGATGAAGGTTGGTGGCCAAGTATGGATGGCGGAAAATCTAAATTATCAGATAGGGGTTAAACATTGCTACCATGACAGTTGTGCGCAATATGGCCGTTTTTATTCTTGGAGTACTGCGATGGATAGTGCCGGAGTTTTTTCGACAAACGGCCTGGGGTGTGGTGACGGCCTTATGTGTTCGCCCGACTATCCTGTACGTGGAATATGTCCTGCAGGGTGGCACCTGCCCAGCAAATTTGAAATAGAGCCGTTGGTGCCCGAATTGGGGGGATTGATGGAAATTGCTGCTCAAGCCGAAGATTCTAGTACGCCGTCAATTTTTGCGGAGCGCTTTCTGACACGTACATATATGTGGTCATCTACGGATGAAAACGAGAATATGACATCTTTTTTGTCTTTTAATAAAGAGTCGTATAGCCTGTACCCCGCCACTTGCATGAAATATAGATTACTTTCCGTTCGCTGTGTAAAAGGGCAAAGTGCTGAACAGAATATGGACAAACTGCTGTCGTTTAATGCTCGGAGCAGTTCATCGTCAGTCAGTCAAAGCAGTTCATCGTCAGTCAGTCAAAGCAGTTCATCATGTGATGTGCACGTTTCTTATGGAGAGATGACGGATGAAAGGGATGCCCATGTCTATAGAACGATGACGATTGATGGTTGTACAACGAAAAAAAATGAAAGCGGAGAATACCGTGTAAAGGTTCCTAGACAGACATGGATGGCGGAAAATCTGAACTATGCGTATTTGCAGCCGACATCGACGCTAGATTCCTCTAGTTGGTGCTACAACAACGAACCGGACAGCTGTGTAAAATACGGACGACTTTATCTGTGGTCTGCTGCCATGGATAGTGCAGCTCTGTTCAGCGAGGATACTAAAGGCTGCGGTTTTTACCGCAATGTTGAAAGTTGGCAAAAGTGTCATGTTACTGGGATGGGGCGAGGGGTGTGTCCTGAAGGGTGGCATTTGCCAACGAGACAGGAGTATGGTAATCTGCAAAGTACGACACCTCTTGTATGTAAGATGAAGAATGATGCCCAAGTCACAAATGGTTTCTTATTGCAATTTGGAGGTCTTTATTATGCGGAGCCGGATTGCTGTACTGTCTATAATTATACGAATGGTGAACATTTCTTTGAATGGGGCGAAGATGCGAGCTTTTTTTGGTTTGCTTCCGAAGGAACTATCGGTTCCGAAGCCTATAGCGTTATGACCGAAGAAATAAGTTGCGTGCCGTCTACTGGAAGTACATATAAATTTTTTGCATTTTCTGTCCGTTGCGTTAAGGATGTTCCTGATATAGAATAAAAGGTGTACCCAATGTCGGTTCTGAAAATGCCGTTCGAATTTACAAAAAAAGATGGGAGGTAATCCATGAAAAAGATAATGTTTTTGATTCTAGCTTTGGCAGTCTTTGCCTTCACCCAGAACTACGAACGATGTAATATTCCGGGCATTCCGGATTCATTATCTATATCAACTATTCCGGACGGCTCGTGTTCAAGAGAAAACGTGTTCGTATGCAATGTCGGTTTCAATGTGGCCGGCGAAAAGAGCATGCTGTATTTAAATATATCTTTAAATGCGGCATGTACTTCTCTTGAAACTAGCCGCCTTGCCGTATACGAAAATCCATCAAATCCGACAACAAGTCCTTCCTATACCACGTTCTTTTTGGTAGAAGATGAGTATGAGGCGACTCCGCTCTCTTTGACATTAGCGGGTTCCCTTGCCATGTCGGCTTCGCTTAATGGGAAAAGGGTCAGAATTATTTACAAAAAAGTGAAGGATGAGGCCTATGGGGGAATTCGTCTTCAGACTATAGAATTTTATGGTCCATAATTGTGTATATTGATGTCCGTGAGTGATTAAATGCGTAGAACCCTTCCGATATTTTGCGTAGCCTTATTCCTTGTCGCCTGTGGCGACGGAGGAACGTCGGAACCTATTCTGTATCCTGTAGGAAAATTTGAAAGTAGTTCCTCTAGTTTTGAAAAAGTTAGTTCTGGTGAGACTATGAGCCGGGAAAATCAATCGTCTTCTGCAGAATCAGATACGTCAAGTGAAGAGTTCTGTGTCGAAAATGAGTGCTTTGTTACGGACAAGCGGGATGGAAATGTTTACAGGATAATAGAAATCGGGGAACAGTTGTGGATGGCGCAGGATCTAATGTATGAAATTGTGAATCAACAGTGCTTTGATGAATCCGTTAACGACTGCGCAAAATATGATGGATTATATTCGTGGAGTGCGGCGATGGACAGCGCCGGAAACTTTTCTTTGAATGGTCTAGGGTGCGGGGATGGCTTGGTATGTGTTCCTGCTTCGCCTGTACGTGGAATATGTCCTGCGGGATGGCATTTGCCGAATAATAACGAGATAAAAAATATGATCTATGCTATGATGCATAATAGTGACTTGGACTTATTCGGGCGTTCAACTTTTTGGTTGTCAACGGAAGAAAATGACCAAAATGCATTCTATATGGGTTTAAATATGACGGAGGAGCATAAATCAATGATGGCAAATCCAAAATCTGATTTGAAGAAAACACTACTTAATGTGCGCTGTCTCAAGGGCAAGTCCTCTGATGGAGCCGCTGTTGTTTCTAGCTCGTCGTCAGTCAGCGTTAATTCAAGTTCGTCATCAGTGGGTCTCTATATCTCCTATGGAGAAATGACTGACGAGCGTGACGGACAAGTTTATAAGACAATGACTATCAGTGGAACGCTTTATGACAAATTTTATCCAAAACAAATATGGATGGCGGAGAATTTGAACTATGCCTATCTACAGCCAACTTCTACCGAGGATTCATCAAGCTGGTGCGGTGATAACAACCCGGAAACCTGCAAAAGATATGGAAGGCTGTACTTGTGGTCTGCGGCAATAGATAGCGCGGCTGTATTTAGTGAAGATGCCAAGGGGTGTGGCTATTTCGCTACAGACGATGAATGGGTTAAATGTCCTTCCGAAAGAAAAATTCGGGGAATTTGCCCCGAAGAATGGAGACTTCCCACTTACAACGAATATTACAAACTGCTGTTCTGGCGTTTAAGAGACGGAAGCGGCTTTGCGGAAGAGCAATTACTAGAATATTTTGAGGATGAGGATGAGGAAATTTTGGGGTCTTCGAATTTCTGGTTGGCAACGGAAAAAAGTAATACTATGGCTTTCCGGGATGCTTTTAGTCCTTATTCGCTAGAGTATTCGGAGGGCTATCCCCTTAGTGGAGCCTTGCCTCCAGAAGACAAGCGTATGGCTCATTCTGTCCGTTGCGTTAAGGATGTTCCTGATGTTGAATAAAGGTCTACCCGATGAACGTGGGAGGTAATCCATGAAAAAGATAATGTTTTTTTTCTAGCTTTGACAGTCTTTGCCTTCACCCAGAATTATTTACAAAAAAGTGAAGGATGAGGCCTATGGGGGAATTCGTCTTCAGACTATAGAATTTTATGGTCCATAATTGTGTATATTGATGTCCGTGAGTGATTAAATGCGTAGAACCCTTCCGATATTTTGCGTAGCCTTATTCCTTGTCGCCTGCGGCGACGGAGGAACGTCGGAACCTATCCTGTATCCTGAGCCGTATTTAGTCAAATTATCGTCATCCAACACGCCGGAATCTTCGGAAACGCAATCATCTAGTGATAATGTCTCCAGTTCTAGTTCATCTGTTAAGTCTTCCTCAAGCAAGGAGAAAAGCAGTTCTTCAGTTGGATTATATTTGTCTCACGCTGAAATGACTGATGAACGGGATGGTAATGTCTACAAAACATTAACGATAGAAGGTGTGTTTAGTAATAAATATATTCCTAAACAGACTTGGATGATAGAAAATTTGAATTTTGCCTATTTACAACCGACATCAACATTAGATTCCTCAAGTTGGTGCTTGGACAACAATCCTGGTAACTGCGAAAAGTTTGGCCGATTGTATCTTTGGTCTGCTGCCATAGATAGTGCGGCGCTGTTTAGTGAAGATGCCGATGGTTGCGGCTTTTTTTCTTTAGAAGAAAACTGGCATAAATGTCAGGGAATATCGATATCGCTTTGGGATGACGAAAAAATTCCTTTTACGCGAGGTGTTTGTCCTGAGGGATGGCATTTGCCAACATATGATGAGGAACTTAGTGTGATGCATTGGCGATATTGCTGTGACTCACATGACGAGTTTAATTATCAAAGGGCTCAGTTTAGCATTTATGATCTGATATCAGATTATTTTGATGAATATCTAGGACACCCTGCGTTGTGGGTTGCTATGGAATCTGATTACCAACAAGCGTATATAGATATAATGTCATATAATGATATTTTAGTATCAGAAGGCTATGATGTTATTGTCCCTGTAAGCAAACAATATGCAGTTGCCGTCCGTTGTGTCAAGGATGCCCCAGACTGATTGTATATTGGCGAAAAGGCTTCCTGCGTAGAAACCTTCGGAGATAAATCCGTTTTTCTAGTAAAAAACGTCTAGCTTAACATAAGACCGGTGCATTTTCTTATTAGATTTTCATTGAGAGGTTTTATATGGTCGTCGATCAAGAACACACCGGTATCATGCGCAAGAAGACTCACCCGCGGCAGTTGGGCGTACCCCTGAACCGCTGGGGCCGTAACCTTATTTCGTGCTGCCCGTTCCATTCGCCCGAAGAGACGTCGTTGTTCTTCTACGACGCGCTGGGCTACTGGCGTTACCGCTGCCTGCAGTGCGGCAGCGAAGGCGACTTGGTCGAATTCGTGATGCGCAGCCGCTTCAACGGGCTCGAGGAGCCCGCCGCCCGTGCCGAAGCTATGGAATTCCTGGGAGCCCAGGAACACGAGCAGGACAGCGACCCCGACGAACATCCGTGGATTAAGGAAATCGGCGGCGAGAAGTCCCGCGTGCTCGAGAACTTCGTACGCTACTGCCACTGGGCCGCCTGCAAGAGCCCCTCTTCCGCAGAATTTTTCGAGAGCCGCGGCTGGAGCATCGGCCAGGCGCAGCTCTACGGTCTCGGCTACTACAGCGGCGATCCGGAACCCTTCTACAGTTACTGCATGCTTTCGGGCATCGAGCGCCACCAGGTATCGTTCTACCTCGACAACCTCGAGGCATACCACGAACCGCGCATCACCATCCCGGCACGCAACTCCAAGGGGCTCATCCACTCCGTGTACGGTCGCTCCATGGAAGATGACGGCGAGCACAATCCGTACATCTCGTATGCCTCGGGTCCGGTCGACATCCCGTTCAACATCCAGCCCGACAACGACAACCCGATTATAGTGGAAGGCATGTTCGATGCTCTGACCGCAGACCTCGCGGGCATCCCCGGCGTGGTATCCACGATGTACCAGGACCTCACGATGAGCCACCTGTACAAGCTCAAGGCTTGCGGGGCAAATTCCGTGACCCTCATCCTCAGGCGCGACGCGAACCGCAGGAGCCAGGAATACCGCATCCAGGACTACCTGAAGATGGCGGAAACTCAGGGGCTCAAGTTCAAGTCCATCGTGCTCCCGAAAGACGAGACGGTAGACCTGCTCGTGCGCAACTACGGCGCAGACCACCTGCTGAACCTCATCAACGAGACGGAAGAGGATACGGTCCACACGCACCGCCGTTCCATGCTGCTGCAGGACATCAAGGAGAACTTCGACACTGCGATGGGCTGCCCGCCCGACGAAAGCGTGGGCTACCCGCTCAACACGTTCCCGCAGCTGTCCAGGGATATCGACGGCATCCAGTCCGGCATCTTCTACGTGTCGTCGAACCCGTTCAACCTGAAGACGTCCCTGCTCTCGAGTTTCGCGCTCGACCTCATCGAGACCAACAAGGATATCAAGCTCATCTACATCGCGCTCGAGACACCGCGCCGCCAGATATTCGACCGCATGATCGCGATGCTCACCGGGCTTTCGGTGCTCGACGTGCGCAAGAAGAACACGGACGAAGAAGTCAACGCGAGGATTCTTGAGGCGACGCGCGCCCTCATGGGCTACGTGCGCGACAACCGCCTGGAAATCTGGGAAGACCAGCCCTCGTTCGACAACAAGGAACTGCTCGCCACGCTCAAGGAAGAACAGCGCGAACACGCGGGCCTCGTCGTGATTATCGACGGCATCGACCACTTCAAGGTGACCGACCGCCCCGACCTCGCCGACATCCACGAGAGGCGTTCCTCCGTAATGCTCGACATCTACAAGACGCTCGACATCCCGCTGTTCATCGGCGGCGAGATTGTAGACGAGAACGGAGCGCTTATCGCGCCGCGCGCCTACCTGCGCGATTCCGACGCCATCTACTGGCTTGAATCCAAGGACGGCGAACTTGCGCTGAACGTCAATTCCAAGCGCCTCGGCAACAACAACTTCTACAACGGCAAGCTTTCTATAGACCCGCAGTCCAACCGCATCCAGGAAGCCTGATGTTCACCATCGTGGACTTCAACAACTTCTGGAGCCCCTCGGGCGGCGGCGTGCGCCGTTACCACCTGCAAAAGATGGCATTCTACGAAAGGCTCGCTTCGCGCGACCCTGGAGCGGGCGTGCTTTCCGTATTCGTGATGCCCGATTCCAAAACGTTTACCGAAGCGAAGAGCGAGAGCCTCGTCATCGAGCACGTGCAGGCGTTCAAGTTCCCGGGCAACTGGGAATACCGCTTTATCTGGAAACTCTCGCAGGTAGAGCCTGTACTCGCGAAATACAAGCCCGATATAATCGAGGTGGGTTCGCCCTACATTCTCCCGACGGTAGTGCGCCGTGCGGCAAGGCGCGTGAGCCCCGAATCGAAACTGGTGGGGTTCTGGCACGCGGACTTTCCCGTGACCTACGTGGGTCGCCCCGTCGCGAAGAAACTTGGAGTAGGTCTCGGCACGTTCGCCCGCAAGGAAGCGTTCTGGTACGCCCGCAAGGAATTCAAGGGATTCGACTGCATCCAGGCTTCCTCGAAGGAGGCGATGGCAAGGCTGCGCAAGAACAGCCTGCCCGACCCGCGCTGGATCCCGCTGGGATGCGACATCGAGATGTTCTCGCCCACAAAGCGCGATGAATCGCTTGTTGCCGAACTCAAGGCGGGCAATCCCGAAAGACTCACGATGTTCTTCCCGCACAGGCACTGCAACGAGAAGGGAATCGACCTCGTACTCGGGGCTTACGACATTCTCACGCAAAAGCTCGGGCACGAGCCCGCCATCGTATTCGCGGGCACGGGACCGAGCCTCCCGCTTGTCGAAGAAGCGGCAAGCAAGCACGAGCATATCCGCTACATCGGGTTCGTGAATTCCATCGACGAGATGGCGCGCTACTACGCGAGCGTGGATTTGGGGCTGGCGCTTTCGGGCTGGGAAACCTTCGGGCTCTCGATACTTGAAAGCATGGCAAGCGGGAACGCGCAAATCGGTGCCTCCGCGGGGGCCGCATTCGAGCACGTTACCGAAAGCGGTGCGGGCATAATCCTCAAGGAGCGCACGCCCGAAGCGCTCGCCGACGCCATCGTGGAACTCTACCACAGCGATATGGCGGCCATGAAGCAGAAGGCCCGCGCATACGCCGAAAAGTTCAGCTGGAACGACTGCTTCAAACGGCAGCTGGATCTCTATAGACAAATTTGTAACAAAGACCAGGAATGAAACAGGCTTTTTTAAACGTATTGAAGAAAATAGGGGCTAGTGTCGCCCCCCTGCAGAACCTCGTGCTGATTTCGCTTGCAGCATGGGTCACACATATTGTCTTGCGCGTACTGCTCCTGTTCCGCAGCAACCCCTACGGCTTCCCGTTCGTCTCTAAGCCGGACTGGTTCATTTTCCATGCAGTGTGCATCGACTTCATGTGGATTGTGAACGCCCTCGTGGTGTTCCTGATTCTGGGCGGAATCGCTGTCCGCATCGCTAGCGGCTCTAATGCAATCGGGACAGGGACCGCCGCCACCCGCAGAGTCGCGGTAGTCACAAAAGTCACGACCATTCTCTACGCCGTTTTCCATACCGCAATCTTGCTCCTGACGCTTCTGGACAACGAGACGCAGCGATTCTTGGGCGGGCATTTGACCTTCGGGCTTGTAGACACCTACAAGGACACATCCTCCATCATCGTGTTCTACGACTACGTGGCAAACGATCTTTCCGTACCGTACCTGCAGTTTGTGGTGTTGGCTCTTATGCTCCCGCTAACATACGGTGTTTACAGATTGCTTTGCAAGTGGTACCGTTCCCGCGAAGGCTTAAGCGAGAACCGTTTCTATGTCAAGAAATCCGTCATCGCGATGCTCATCTTCTACATCGCATCGTACTCGTTCGTTTACTTTATCTGGACCGGCAACGCCCGCATGACAAAGCTCCGTCCGGTCGTTTCGCTAATTTACAACGACCTGTTCGTGGCAAAGAAGGCGAGCGGCCTTACAGACGCCGACCTTGGCACGTACCGCACGGCCTACCAGAACCTGTGGCAAAAAATCGAGGGCGATTCCGACTGGCAATTCTCCGACGCGAAGGAAGGAAACGGTCTCCCGCTTTACCGCGTGCCGAGTGCGGAACTCCTGAACAGCGAAAAGCTCAAGGCCCAGCGCGAAATGCAGCCAAATTTTATATTGGTGCTCATGGAATCGCAGCGCGGTTGGAATACCGGCTACATGAATCCGCAACTCCAGCCCTCGCCCACGCCGTTCATGGATTCGCTCGCGGCCCATTCGCACGTGTGGATGCGCATGCATACGAGCGGCGTGCCCACTACCGGCGGCGTACTCTCGACGCACATCGGCATTCCGCACCATTCCAGACTCGCGCAGGCGACCGACCTTGCGCACGTAACGCTCCCGAGCTTTGTGCAGGTGCTGACCGAAAACGGCTACAGCACGCATTACATGTCTGCCGCCGACCCCGCCTGGGATAATCTGGGCGTGTGGATGTCCAAGTGGTACACGCAACAGCATTACAACCGCGAACGCGAAGACGATTCCACCTTCATCGACAACGCGATTGAATACGTGCGCGACACGCTTTCTAAAGAAGGCAAACCCTTCCTTGCAACGCTCATGACGCGCTCGAACCATTACCCGTTCAACTTTGCCGCGGGCATGACCGACGAAGAAAAGAGCCGCCCGCTGCAGGAGCGCATCAACGTGACCATGGGCTATGCCGACAGGCAAATCGCCCGCTTTATTCGCGCTGTCGAAAACGAGGAATGGTACAAGAACACCTACGTGATCATCATGGCGGACCACGGATTCCCCCTGGGTGAAAACGGCGTTTCTACCATGAACGGCGGCGGATTTTCGAACGTGAGCTGGATTCCGTTCTTTATTCACGGGAAGGGGCTCGAAGCCGTCCGTGACACGACTCCTGCCGCTCAGATTGACATCGCGCCCACGGTGCTTGAACTTGCGGGATTCGCCGTACCGAATATATTTATGGGACATAACTTGCTGCGCGGTGGTTCGGCAAGCTCACCAACCGAGGCCGATTCCGTGCCGGAACCGCTCGCAGGCCTTTCCCTCGGGGCGTATTCGGGTTATGCCGCCATCGGGCTCGACGGTTACCGCTTTATCGCGAAATACCCCGCCCAGGACGAGACGCACATCTTTGCCGACAGCGACACCCGCCAGGAAAACGAGCTCACCGGCAAGTTGCAAAACGAAGAAGGCCGCCCAATAGAAACTTATTTAGGTGCGACCCTCGATACATTGCTCAAGATTTCGGATTACTCGCTCGAACGCGGGCTTTAAATTCTAAACGCGATGCCGCCACTCATAAAGCCGCGATAGCCCGCACCCAGCTCTGCATAAACGCTCACATACGGGAACAGGAATTCCAGACCGACTGGCGTCAACTGGACGGAGGGCAATCCGACGCTTTCCAGCCCGCTGTCAAATTCAAGCAAGGCTCCGACGCCTATGCGACTGTATGGCCTGAAATGGTCAAAGAGCGTAAACCAGTTGAACTTGCCCTCGACCGCAATGTGTATCAGGTGGTGGTCCAGGAAATCGTCCGCCTTACAGTACATTTCATGGTCGGTGCCTTCGCAAACGCTTTCATAGGAACTGTAGTACTCGTAAGAGGCCACAAGACCCGCCTCAATATGAGGGGTAAAGACGTAGCGTGCGCCTAGGCTCGCTACCGTATAATTCGATTCATAGTCGACTTCGTCGGGAACGTCGCATTTTCCATTATTGCAATAATCGAAATCCTCCAGCGATCCGCCCAGAACTGTAAGGCTCGAGTAAGTCGCAAAGCCACCACCCACGTCAATGACAAAGCGTTCTTGAGGAATTGATTCCCCGGCAAGAGCCGGAACAGCGAACAACGCCGCAATCAGAACAAAGCATTTTCTCATATAAAAGAAAATACAAAAAAAACGTCGTTTATAAACTACAGTCAAAGTCAGAAGCGAGTATAGCAAGGCCGCAGACCCCGAAGCCGTATTCTAAATACGGCGAGTCGGTCGAGAAGGATGTTATGCGAAGCTTATACACTAAGCCGAAGCTAGAAGCGAGCAGAACGACGCCACAGGACCGAAGCTGTATAAAAATACAGCGAGTGTCCGAGAAAATCTATGAGGCGAGTGCAGCGCAAGCATATTTATATGGTTGCATTGCCGAGCCGATTAGATTTCTGCAAGGATGTTATGCGAAGCTTATAGCGAGGCTATTTTTTCTTGAGCCAGGCACCGCACAAATACATCGTAAAGATGATGCTTGTAATCAGGAACATCGCGATGCTGATGCATGCGAGGTCGCCGATGCCCTTCAGGCCGCGGTGGGTGGTGAACAGGAACCCGACAAAGCCCGCAATCGTCGTGGTGGAACTTGCCATCACGTTACGGCCGGTGGTATCCATCAGTTGACGGAGCGTCAGATTCTTGTCGCTCATCCACGAGGTAATCATGTGAATCGTGGAGTCGATTCCGATACCGAGCGCCATCGGGATAACAATCACGTTGTAAATGCTTATCTTCCCGAATTCAAACATGTCGGTGAGGAACCCGAGAAGCCCAAGGGTGAGGAGTGTTCCCATGCCAAAGGAAATGCAGCCTGCCAAGAAGAGTTTCGGCTTGCGGAAAGAAATGACCAGCGTACCGAAAATCACGAGAATAATCACCAGCGCAAGCCTGAAGCTATCCTTCTTCACGGAGTCGATCACGTCGGAAAGAATGAACTGCGAGGAGAACGTGCGCAGGTCTTCGCCGTCAAAGTTCCAATGGCCATAGCGTTCTTGGAATCGGTGCAACGCGTGGGCATCCCAGCTCGGGAAGTCACCGTAGATAAAGCCAATTTTTCCATAGCTGCCGTCCTTTTCACGCAACAGGTCAAGAGTCCAGCTCGGGACATCTTCGGCGGTAAAGGTTTTCTCTACAGAGGATAGCTTGCGCAGGTTCGCAATATTCACGGAATCTTCGCCCTCGGCACGATCAAACACGCGGGCCTCTACAAGGTCGCGGATTTCTTCGATGATTTCGAGGCGGGCTTCCTGGGAATCTTTTGGCGGAACGAAACTCTTGAGGGTGAGGAAACTTCCGAGGGTGGAATCGTGTTCCACGTGCAGGCGCACCATCAGTGTGTCATAAAGTTTGTCGAGCTGTTCGGGCTTAGAACCCATCACGGCGGCCGGTGTCGACGTTACCGCCTTACCTGTAGCACGCGTCACCTTCGTAGAAATCTTGTTCTTCGAGGCCGATACGTTCGTCGAGACGCGACGCAGGTTACGGAGGTTGTGTTCGAAGTCCACATCCTGTGCAAACCAAATGGAAACTGCACCGAGCGCAAAGCTCGCAAAGGCCGCATACTTGAAGAACTTGAGGATTTTCGCCTCGTCCCAGGACTTGGGCAACAGGGAATTTTCCGGAGCCTTCGGGATTCCGCCCATGCACTTGATAAAGACGGGGAGCACAAGCACAGAGGTAAGCATGCTGAAAAATACGCCTACGGAGGCCACCACGCCGAACTCATAGAACCCACGGAAGTGCGCAGCGAGAAGAGTCAAGAAAGCAGCAATCGTCGTGAAGCTTGCGAGCAAGAAGGGCTTGAGCATCTTCCTCTGGGCGTGTTCCAGCACTTCTTCAAGGGTGGCGTATTTGTGCAAAAGTTTCTGCGATGTTCCCAAGATGTGAATCGAGTAGTCGATACCGATGCCCAGAATGATGGAGGCGACAAACACCGTGAACGGGTTCAGCTTCCCGTAGAACAGGGCCGTAAACGCAAGCGTCGGGAGGCAGGCGTACAGCACCGAAGCAGTCACCAGAATCGGGCCCTTTACGCTCCTGAAGAAGAATATGGTGAGGAAGATGATAAGCACCAGGCTGATGGCGAAGGAGAAAACGGAATCGTTGGCCACTTCATCCACTTCCTTGAGGCCCTCGTAGGTGCCTTCCACCGTAAAGCGTGTGGGCACCGGGTACGTCTTGCTGCTGAAATAGGCAAGCAAGGAATCGGTGCGGGCCAAGATATGCGTCACGAATTCGTAGTCGGTAGAAGGCTTGATGAGCTTCGCGTTCACCACGCCGTTGTAGAGAATCTTCCCGGTACTATCCGGGCGCGGGGAACCAATCAGGCGGTTCTTGAGTTCAGAAGGAATCGTCGACTTGGAATCCCATTCCACTTCTTCGTTCGAGGCGGCCTTCGCATCGATTGTGTCGCCCTTGGATTTCTTGAAGAATGCGTCAAAGGCACTCACCGCCTCGTCAGGGAGGCCGAGTTCCTGCGGCAGGTTCTCGTCAAACCACACGCGTTCCTTTTTCGCGGGCGCGGCAGCCACTTGCGCGGAGTCAGGTCCCTGAGCCTGCCGAAGGGACGAATCAGTCGAGGCGTCGCCCAGCAAATCCACAACGAGCGGGCCGTTCTTGCGGCCAATTTCAAGCTGCAAATCCTCAAGATTGTCGCGGATATTCTCGAGGTGCTTTACCGGCAGATAAAGAAGTGCATTGTCCTTGAAAAACTGGTTGTCGTTATCCACCTGGGTTGAAACGAAGTCTCCCTGCCAGTTCTTGTGAATGTAATCGGCAATGGAATCCTGCAAGGCCACCACCAGGTTCACGTCCTCGCTCTGGATGGCAATCATGAACTTGTCGGTGGATCCGAAACGCTGGTACGATTCCTCGAGAGCCTTCACGCTCGGGGTGCCCTCGGGCAGCAGGTGCGAAAGGTCGGCATCTAGCTTAAGGCCCGGCTTAAAGAGAATAGGAACCGCAAACAGAACCGCCAAAATCAGGTAGAAGGCAAGTGCCTTGTACTGGTGCCTGCAAATCAGCGGAATGTACCAATTGGAAAATCTTTCGGGAAGTGATTTCTTGTTAGCCATATAAGGCAATATAATAAAAAGGGCCGCATACGGCACGGCACGCGACTCAAGTTATTGATAATCACGCATATATTCCTGATAAAAAGACGTAGTTGAAACATTACAAACGCGTTTGATATTATAATATCATATTATGTAAATGCATAATAGTTTATTTTTCAATCCATTGACGGTCACTAAAAAATGTATTTTTATTAAAATAGGGTAATGTATGAAAAACATTGTATTAATAATGACATGCTTTTTTTTCATGGTCAGCTGCCAAAGCACAGGTTTTTTAATGGCAAGAGCAAATGTAACCATGATAAACGAGCCTTATCCGGCAAAAAGCGAAAATGCAAATATTGAAGTTTATGTAACTAAAATACCATCCGAACCATACATTGAATTAGCACAAATTACATGCGATGATACTGAAGATGATTGGAATTTAAAACAGATAAAAATAAAAGCTCGTGAAATAGGAGCTGACGGAATAATCATTTTGGGCAAATCAACATCTAGTACTGTAGGAGTTCCTATCGGAAACATATACTATATGGCATCCGAAGAATATGGTATGAAAGCAATTGCTTTTAAATATAAGTGATTTGCAAATTTAAAGCACTATTACTGAAGCAATCATTCCTACGGCATCATGATGTCGTTGCGGAGCACAGAACGAACGACTCTGGCGGCACCCACCGCCTTCTTTTTCCAGGCAAGGTCGCTTGCATCCGTCGTGAGCGCATACGGGGATTCGCCTCCCGTGCCTGCGCGGTAAACGTCCTCGTTCTCGAGGCCTCCGGTAAGAACGTGGTCGCGGAACCCGAGGTAGTAGGCGTTCTGCGAGAAGAATACCGACGGCTGTTCTGCAGGGCGCTCCTGAGCGAGCAAGTCATAACCCCAGAAATGATTCGGTTCACGCACCTGCGCCAGGTCAAAGATGGTCGGACCTAAATCCAGTTGCGACGCGACATCCTCGCGAACGGTAAGCCCGTTAAGGAGCGCGGTATCCGCCGAGAAAATCCCGATGAAAATCTGCGATGCGGAAAGCCCGAGCGGTTGCGGAACCATGTAATCCACGGAATCCACGGGAGTGTCGTGGTCCCCCAGGATAAAGACAACCGTATTTTTGAAATCGGGGCGGGCGGAGAGAGCTTCGAAGAATCGCCCGAGTTGCTGGTCGGTATAGCGAACCGCGTTCCTGTAACGCGCCATAGCGTCGTCCGGCTTTGCGGCAAACGCATCGGGATAGCCGTAGAACGGAATATGCGAAGAAATCGTGTTGAATGAAAGTTCCCACGGCTTATCTGCCGGCATTTTCCGGAGCACGTCAATCGCTAGATCCACACCCAGGCTATCCGCAGTACCTTCCACTTTCTCCTCGCCTATCAGGTGCCATTCCTTTTCGAAAAACTTTTCGATAAACGGAAGCGTATGGTCAAAAATCGGGTTCGAAACCGTCACGTACGCCCGCTGATAGTTTGTCAGGAATTCGGGCCAGCCCTTGAACTTGTTCGCCGCATAGAAACTGGGCACGTCACGGTTCGGGTGCGAGGGGAACCCCATGTAGGTCGCCATCGTGCCGCGCACCGTCGGGTAACCGCCGCTAAAGGCGTTCTTGAACCAGAGGGCTCCACCCAGCGCATTGCCGGCAGAATCCTTTTCGAAGTAAGCGCCATTCGCAAGCGTCCAGATGTTCGGAGCTACCGCGGTATCGCCGACCAGCATCTTGTTGAATATACGGCCCTTGAACGATTCGCCCATGATGAACACGATGTTGTAGGGCTTTTTCGCCCTGTATTCATGAGCCGGCGCGCTACGGTACATCGGGAGTTCCAGGGCATCGCTGCGACCCGCCGCAAAGTCCTTCGGCAAGAAGGCATCCAAATCGCCGACAAGTTCCTCGGTAATCTTCGCGTTGTCATGAATGAACTCGAAAGTCTCGACCGCGGCAATGTGCAGGATG
Organism: Fibrobacter sp. UWR3; assembly: GCF_900143055.1. Classification (NCBI taxonomy): domain Bacteria; kingdom Pseudomonadati; phylum Fibrobacterota; class Fibrobacteria; order Fibrobacterales; family Fibrobacteraceae; genus Fibrobacter; species Fibrobacter sp. UWR3. The sequence goes on from NZ_FRCW01000002.1 coordinate 419,647, forward strand.
GGCGCCGTAAGCGTGTGCTTGCCGAGCGTAAACCGCATGTCCACCTTCGTGTGCGTCACCGGGATTTCAATCCACCCGCGTGTACCCGTAAGAAACAGCACGAGCGGCACCAGCGAGAGTGCCATACCTACGGCAAACATCACGCCGGGAACCTTACGGGAAGCGGGCTTCCAAGCGCCATTGCGGTTATCGAGCACGAGCGTCTGGCGGCGAGCGCGTAGCCGAAGCGTATAGGCAACTACAAAGGCGATGCCACCCGCAAAGCAGAGCACGACCATCGAAACCCAGAGCACCGTCCCGAGCAGGTCGCCACCCAGCGTAGAAACCGTAGTGGCATCGGTGATATTCGAGATGTGGAAATACGTGCGCAGGAAGGAATAGGAAAGGCGCTGGTGCGAAAAACGAAAAACATCGTAGTCCGCGACAGCAATAAAGAAGTAGAGCGCATAAAAGACGGCAAGCCCGCGGGGAGCGCGAGCAAACCCGAAAAGCCCAGCCATGGCAAGCACTGCACCGAACGCCATGAAAATCTGCCAGAGGGTCTTGCCCTCGAACATTTCGGCCATCGAGAGCCCGAGCGGATCGGGCAGGCTGTAGAAAAACACCAGCAGTACGCTCTGTACCACAAGGGCAATGAGTGCCATTGTGAGGTAGGGATTCTTTAAACAAGAAAATATTTTATCAATCAGACGCATAGGCAAAAGCAAAGGAAGATCCCCGCCTTGGTTCGACTTCGCTCACCACAGGTCGCGGGGATGACACAGGAATCAACGTTTCAATATAAAATCTACAGCCTTTTCCAAATCCTCGGCCTGGCGGGCGTGAACCTGCGCGTAGCGTTTCGGGGCGCGTTCTGCAAAATCCGCATAGATGCGGGCGTCGAGCAGTTGCACCAGGCGGTTCTTGATTTCGCTCACGGAATACGGGTCAAAGTATAGCACCGCATCGCCGCAGACCTCGGGAATGGAAGTCGTGCCACTCGCCGCTACGGGTACGCCATAGCGCATGGATTGCACCGGCGGGTAGCCGAATCCCTCGTTCAGGCTCGGGAACACGAACGCGTATGCATTCTTGTGCAAGAATTCCAGTTCCTTGCTTTCCACATAGCCGAGAAGCACAAAGCGGTCCTTGTGCTTGAGGTGGCGCAAGTAGGCACGCGCATTCGTAGCGCCGGTAATGACCATCTTCATGTCAAGCGGCTTGCCCTGTGACTGATACATGCCCACCAGTTCATCGAACGCTCGGGCGGCGTGCAGGTTGTTCTTTTCCCAGCGGGCTCCGCTCGTGAGCAAGAAGTATTTTTTCGCGACAACTCCCGGCGGCAAGAATCCTTCGGGTTCATATTCCGTCATGGGGCTGTAGAACACCGGAATTTCCAGGTCCATGAGTTCCGGGAAGAACGCCTTGATGGAGGCGCGGCTGTGCTCGCTCACCGTAATGGTACGCACCTTGCGACCGTCCGGCCCCAAAGTCAGCGACTCCGCCATGCGCCGCGCCAAGTCCTGGTACTTGGGCTTGTAGTAATGCTTTTTCCAGCTTTCGCGGTAACGCACCAGCGCCTCAAACTTTTGTCCGAGTTTCTTGGCAAAACCTACACCCGCCCAGCTGTACTGCATTTCAAGTGCACGCACGCCGTGCCAGGTAAACACGAAGTCCTTCACGTCTATCGCCCACTTCTTTTCCAGCGAATAGAGCGGCGTGTAGAAGGAATCAATCTGGTTTTCGTCAATAATCTGCTGCGGCGTTTTTTCGCTGATATCGAACAGCGGAATATTCTGCGTTTTGCACGCATCGACAATCGCCGGGTCCAGGTACTTGCGACTATCGTAAGCGCAAAAGAGTGACAACGATGCATCGGCTACTTCTGCTAGTTCGGCAGGCTCACCAACCGGCTCAGTGACCTTGCCATAAAGACGCTTCACTAGCGCCCAGAAAATCACTTCGCCGTAACTTCCGCCGCCGTGGAACTTGGCACTATGAATCGGCTGTACCGCCACCAGATTGAATAGCAGGTTCACTTGCGGCCCCCGCGATTATCCTTCCCGAGAAGCGTTCCCAAAATTCTCAGCGGGAACACAAGGAAAGGCATTTTCTTGTAAATCCACGCGAGCGACTTCGCGAAGGCGTAGCTGCGGATAATGTAGGCGCCCGCCGCACCCACCTTACGGGTCTGGAATTCAAACTCTTCCTTGGCGTGGGCAATCACGTCGTCATAATACTCGTTGATGGTAATGCTCTTGTCGGCATTGACCTTCACCGGAATGTTCTTCAGGTTGGTATAGAAGTCCTTGCGCAAAATCTTGGGCAAGAACAAGTCCATGCTGGCAGGCACCTTGTGGCCGCGGGTATCGATGATTCGCGAACCGAAGAAATGCAGCACCTTCGCAGTGGGCAAGAAACGGTTGCCGTAAGCCAGCTGGCAGTTCCAGCCGCCGGGCATTTTCTTGGTGATGTAATTAAACTTGAAGTTCGTCTCGGCGAGGCTCGCCATGTCGTACGGGAAATTCTTGGACACGCAATAGAGCCACAGTTCATGCCAGGTTTCGAAGAACTTGCGGGCTTCGGGAGTGTCAGCGGCAAACATCACTCCCCCGTTAAAGATTTCGTCGTTCAGAATCGGCGAGAATCCCATCATCTTCGCGTTGTTCAAGACCTTCTTGCGGTTAATCGCCTTCGAGAGATTCGTATGGAAATCGAGCACCGCATAGATGCCGCCCTTCCATTCTTCGGGAATCGAGAGGTCGCCCACAATCGCGATGTCGGAATCCATGTACAGGAAATCGCCGTCGACCACATTGCGCATAACCGTCTTGAGGTAGCGGGAACGCAACATGGGCGTAAACTTCTCGTCGAGGGTCAGCACCTTCAGTTCGTCAACCGCGTCCTTCAGAGCCGCGCGCGGGCCGGTGAGGGTCGCAGCCGTCTTGTCGTCGGTCAGGAGCGTCACAAAGGCGCCCGGGTTATGCACCCGCAAGGAGGCGATGGCTACCAGCGTCTGTTCACAGAAAAAATCCTTCGGGGAACTGGTCAGGACAAAAAGGTACTTGGTCATGGATTACATCCCCCAATCAATCTTGCTAGTCCAGCGGAATCGTGGACTTCGCGTTTTCAAAATCTTCTACCGTATCGAGCTCGCACGAGAAATAGTCCGAGGCATCCCACACGGTGTAAGTGTGGCCCTGCGGAATCAGGCGTTCAAAGGCGAGTTCGTAGAACGTGTTTTCCAAATGCTCCACGTTCATCATCTTTTCGAGTTCGGCATAGAGGGCGGTAGAATAGGCCGCACCAATCTTCTCGATGCCGAGGCTTTCGCCTGCAGCAGTCTTCGGAGAGCACGTCTTGCTGATTTCAGAAATGTTTCCGTCGGCACCGAGCACCACCTTCATCTCTTCTTCGCCGAGTTCGTGACGGATGAGCGTAAGCACGTTCGCCGCCTTGGACGCAAGCACGTTCTTTACAATCTGCGGGTCGTAAAGCAGGTCACTGTCGAGCAGCAGGAATTCCTTGCCCGCGACAGCCTGGCCTGCAAGCCAAAGCGAATAGATGTTGTTCGTGGAATCGTAGAGCGCATTGTGAATGAAGGTCACGCGAATGGAATCGCCGTAATGGCTCTTCACGAAGTCTTCAATCATGTGGTTCAGGTAACCCGTCACAATCACGAAATCACGCACACCAGATGCCATGATTGCATCCATGGAGCGTTCCAAAAGGGATCGGCCCTTCACGTCCAAAAGGCACTTGGGCGTGTTATCGGTGAGCGGGCGCAAGCGCTTCGCCATTCCGGCAGCAAGAATTACGGCAATCATACGGCAGCACAACGCTTGATGGTGTCGACCACCACCTGAATCTGTTCCTTACGGCCAAGCGTAATGCGCAGGCAGTCTTCCAGGCCCTTGTCGCTCATAAACTTGATCTTGTAATCCTGTTCAGCCATAGCCTTCTGCAAGGCTTCCTTGATGCGGGTCGGGTACTTGATAAGGATGAAGTTCGCAACGCTCTTGTACACCTTGAACCCCGGGAGGTTGCCAAGTTCCTTCTTGAACAGCTGGCGGTCCCATTCCATTTCGTCGGCGACCTTGCGGTAGTGATCTTCGCTTTCGATGGCGGCCATGGCCACCGCTTCGCTAAAGCGGTTGTAGCCCAGGTACTTGTTGGCGTAGCTCAGGAACGATTCGTGCCCCTTGCCCATAAAACCAAAGCCCATGCGCAGTCCCGGAAGTCCAAAGAACTTGGAAAGCGTGCGAGAAATAATCAGGTTCGAATACTTGTTCACGAGCGGAGCGATGTAGGCCGTATCGGTCGTGATAAAGGAAGCGTAAGCCTCGTCAATCAGCACCATCGTATCGTTCGGGATATTTTCCATGATGCGGCCGATTTCGACCGGCGTAAGGCAGTTGCCCGTCGGGTTGTTCGGCGAAGCGAGCAAGAGCATGCGCGGGTGAATCTTGTTGGTGAGCGCAATGACCTCGTCCACGTCGTAAGCGAAGGTATCTTCCTTTTCGTGCAGCGGGTACATCTCGAAGGAACCGCCACATTCGCCGGCGATGCGGTTGTAGTACCACCACGAAAATTCCGGAATCATGATGGTCTTGTTGTCACCCTTCATGAGGTAGTAATGGACAGCGTTCTTCAGAATGTCTTCGCCACCGTAACCCAGCAGCACCTGTTCTTCGGGCACGTTGTAGATTTCGCTGAGCTTTACCGAGAAGATGCTCTTTTTGCCCTCGTCATAGATGCGGGTGTAGAAGCAGAGCAGTTCAGGGTCAAAGTTCTTGACGGCATCGAGCACCTTCTGCGAAGGCTTGAAGTTGAATTCGTTTCTGTCCAAGTAGTTCATGTTTTACCTTTGTGGGGCTTGTACCCCGATTCAAAACCTTTTTAAATATAAATTTTTCCTTATTTCCACCACACATCAAGCCCGTGATTGTAGCGTTTTTCTTCGGGCGGAAGCTGCATGTAGTCGCGGTAGAAGAGCGACAGGTAGTAATCGTAGTTCCTGTAACCGCTAAACTTGCGGTTCTCGAACGGGTAGTCGACCGTTTCCGCAATCTTTTCCAGGTCCAGAATGCGGTCGGTTTTTGTGTCGAAGAATAGCGTTGCAACATGGCCCGAATGGGCTGTCGGGTAGCGGCGAATCACGCGTTCCACATAGCGGCAGAAGCGTTTTTTGCCCACAATACAGGCCACCGCATAGAAGAACCGCTTGTACAGAAGCGTCCAGGCGTCGTAACCCTTCGACTTAAAATCCGTTGTAATGGCAAGCGTAATCACGCGCAAAAAGCTGCAATACAGCACGAACGCCTTTTCCCAGAAATGTGATTTCGGAAGGCCGTCCAGCGGGAAGATATCGACCCAGATTCCCATCTCGCCCTTGTGGCGTTCCATCTTGACCGTAGTGCGGTTGTCGTAGGCCTTTGCAAACGGGTAGAAATAGCCGTCGCAGGTATCGTCGACAAGCGTGAGCCATTCCTTGTGGCCCGCTGCATTCTTGTCTTTCAAGATGGCGATGAGTTTTTCGTAATCCTCGCGCAACATACAAATGTCGATATCGTCATCCCAGGGAATATAGCCCTTATGGCGCACAGCTCCAAGAAGTGTACCATAGGCAAGGCTATACTTCAGGTTGTTTTCCTTGCAAATGCGGTCAATCTCGTCCAAAACAGACATCTGGATTTCGCGACATTCCTGCTGTTCAATCTTCTTCATTATTCAGCCTTCCCGCTAGTAAGTTTTTCCCTATCGGCATCCATTTTCTTCTTCACGATTTTCCAATAGATACCGAGCAACGCGAGAACCGCCAGATAAATTCCGCCCTTTTCAACAAGCGAAAGTTCCGGCTGTTTCACGTTGAGCATTACATAGAAAGTAATCAACCCCACAATCCATGCAACCTGCGACACAAGCCGTACGGAATATGGCCTGTAGCCCATCTTGATAAGGTAGATGTTGTTGCAGATAATCGCCATGATGTTGTAGCCGAGCATCGAGAGGGCCGCACCCACGAGCCCGAGCGCAGGAATCAGGAAGTACCCGAGCGCAAGAGCCACGCCCAGCGAAATCACGTCCATAATCAGGGAGTACAGGCTCTTGCCCATGCCGTTCAACACCACGATGGACATGCCGCCAAAGCCCGCGACGAGATGCACCAGCAGGAGAATCCCGAGCGCCTCGGGCTGCACGATGAAGTCCTTGCCCGCGATAGAAAGAATTTCGCCCGGGAACAGCACGATGAAGAACCCGATAAGCAACTGGATGAAGGTAACCATGAACACGCAGTAACTGTAGACAGGCTTGAGGTCGGTCTTGAGGCGTTCCTTGTCCATACCCGCGACAACCGGAGTGAGGATAGGAGTGAACCCCACGCGGATTGTCTGGAGGGCGTTCGAGATGGTGACCATGATACCGTAGGCACCCGCCTTCTCGGGCCCGAGGAAGAGCATCACCAGCCAGAGGCTAGAGCGCGTGAGGAACGAGGAAACAAACTCGCCGAACCCGAGCGGGAGCGAGTAGAGCAGCAGGCCCTTCGACACGAGCTTGCCCGGATTCATGGGCATCTCGGGGAACTGGCGGCGCACCAGCACAAAGTGCACGCAGAAGCCCACCACCTGCCCCACAAGCAGGCCCAGCGGGAGCGCATGCGGGATTCCCATGAAGTGGAGCGCGATGGAAGTCGCGGGCGCGAGCGTGACCGTCAGGAACGAATTCACGAACACGGCATTCTGCGGACGGCGGTTGCCTTCGGATGCAGTACTGAAAACGTACGTGCCCACGTAGAACAGGAGCGAGACCGCGTACCACGGGAGTTCCTTCGAGATATACGGGGTAAACGACCCCACGAAAATCACGCCGGTGCAGAACAGCGCGATGGCGGCGGCAATCCAGAACGATTCCATGATGCCATCGTGTGCAGGGCGACCGTTCAACTTGTTCTGCGGCAGGTACCAGTAAAGCCCCTTGTCGAGTCCGAGGGTTGCCGAGTGCGCGATGGTGAGGAGGAGCGTCTGTGCCGAAACGAATATACCGAATTCTGCAGCGCCGAAAATGCGCGCCATCACGAACGTCAGGAGAGGCCCGCAAACCTTGAGGATAGTCCCCACAACGTTCACGATCATCGCCTTCTTCAGGAACTTGCTGTCGGTCTCTAGATTGCCCATAACTGGCCCAAAAATAGATTTATTTCGCACCGGCCCCCAACCGTTTTGAGCCATAATCCGACGAATTATCTATATTGCCCGATAAAGTTCGCAGATGCGTACTTTTCCACTCGTAAACCGGGAAATTATCATGTTCAAGACCATCGCTATCGGCTGCGACCACGCCGCTTTCGAATACAAGGAAAAACTCATCAAGTTTCTGGAAGGCAAGGGCTACAAAGTCCTCGACATGGGCACCGATTCTACGGAATCGTGCGACTACCCGGTGTTCGCCGACAAGGTCTGCAACAAGGTAACCGGCAAGGAAGCCGACTGCGGAATCCTCATCTGCGGTACGGGCATCGGCATGAGCATGGCCGCCAACAAGCACAAGGGCATCCGCGCGGCAGTCGTCGGCGACCTCACCTCCTGCGAATTCACGCGCCTCCACAACGACGCGAACGTTCTCTGCATGGGGGCACGCATCATCGCCTACGCGCAGTGCGAAGTTTTCGCGACCAAGTTCCTCGAGACGGAATTCATGGGCGGCAAGCACAAGAAGCGCATCGACATGTTCGAGCCGGCATAGTTTTAGGCCATTTTTGCCTAATTTGAGCAATTTACAGATTTTTCGTTCACTTTCGCGCTTTTTTTGCTAAATTAATTAACGTATGGTGCAGTTCAGTCAAACGTCATGGCAAGAGTTCTCGCTTCCGAATGTATTGGAAACGCTTCAATATGCTCCCCTGAACTTGACTATCGGCAAGAGCCCGCTTCTCCATTACATATTCCCTAAGGAACTTGCCGCCGGTGCAACAATCAAGTACCAGCTGCAGTTCGGCTTCAGGGTCATCAGGTGGACCGGCATCATCAGTTCGGTCAAGGACAACCAGGTGACGGTGCGGCTGGGTCAAGGCCCGTTCCGCGGGTTCACCGCCAGCCACAAGTTCGTACCCGAAGGGCACATGACCGCCTGCTACGACGAATTCTCGTTCCAGGGGTTCACGAACATCCCCGAAGAGACTTTTGCGAGCATAATGGCTAACGCAAGCGTGGTTTACGGGATATACGCCCGCAAGGACACGCGCGACATAGTCCTTTCCGTAGAATCCCAAAAGAAGACGCAGGCATTCGAATCGCTCGACCTGGGTGCCACGGCGGGTTAAGCCCGCACCGGGGGTTCCGCCATGTATTCCTCACTGGAACAAGCGCTGCTTGACCTGGAAAAGGCAGGCATGCTCAGGCGTATCCGCGAAGAGGTGGACCCGTACCTGGAAATGGCCGAAATTGCACGGCAGGCATTCGACAGCAAGGGGCCGGCACTGCTTTTCGAGAAGGTAAAGGGGAGCAGGTTCCGCGCCGCATGCAACATCTTCGGTACGCGCGAACGCATGGATTTCTTGTTCCGCGACACGCTCGAAAGCACAAGGACCGCGGTCCTGTTCAAGTCGAACCCCGCAGAATTCTTTAGGCATGCGGGCCCCGCCACGTTGTTACGCGCGGCAAAAGCGGGCATCCGTTCACTCCCCAGGTGTTCGGGCAGTATCCGCGACTTCGAGGAATGCACGCTCGCCGACCTCCCGCAAATCGTAGGCTGGCCCGAAGACGGCGGGCCGTTCCTCACGCTCCCGCAGGTGGCGACGCTCCCGAGTGACGGCGCGAAGATTCTCACCGCAAACCTCGGCATGTATCGCGTGCAGATTGCGGGGAACGACTTTGCCCCCGACGAATGCGGCATCCACTACCAGATTAACCGCGACATCGCAAGGCACCACCGGAAGGCCATCGAAGAAGGCCGCGCGCTCAAGGTGAGCGTGTTCCTGGGCGGGCCTCCCGCACATACCGTCGCCGCGGTGATGCCCATGCCCGAAGACCTCTCGGAACTCACCTTCGCCGGAATGCTCGGCGGGAGGCGCTTCCGCTACTTTATGCACGAGGGTTACATCGTCTCGAGCGATGCGGACTTCTGCATCCTAGGAGAGGTCGCTCCCGAGCTCAAGCCCGAGGGGCCATTCGGCGACCACGTGGGCTACTATTCCGGCAAGCACCTCTTCCCCTACCTGAAAGTGAAGAAGGTACTCTGCAAGAAGAACGCGATTTACCCGTTTACCTCCGTAGGCAGGCCCCCGAAAGAAGACACGATTTTCGGCGAGTTCATACACGACATTACCCGGCCGATGGTCCCCTCGTCGCTCCCGGGCGTAGAGGCAGTCCACGCGGTCGATGCGTCGGGAGTGCACCCGCTGTGTCTCGCCGTCGCGAAGGAAAACTTTATACCCTACATCAGGCCCGAGGAACGCGAGCCTCTCGAGCTCCTGAAGACGGCCAACGCGCTGCTCGGATTCAACCAGGTGTCGCTCGCGAAGTACCTGATGGTGGCCGCGAAGGAAGATGCCCGCAAGCCACTGGATGCCCGCGACGTTCCGGCATTCTTCGCGCACGTGCTCGAGCGCGCAGACTTCGCGCGAGACTTGCACTTCCAGACCTCCACCTTCATCGACACGCTCGACTACACGGGAACGCGACTCAATCACGGTTCCAAGCTCGTGATTGCCGCGGCAGGCATCAAGCGCAGGGAACTGCGCGAATGCGCGGGCGACCTTGACGGGCTCAAGCTGCCCGTGGGCTTCAGCAACGCTCAAATCGCGATGAAGGGCGTGCTCGCCGTGCAGTGGAACGGCGGTTCAAGTGCCGCCGAGCGCACCACCGAATTAAACGGCGACGCGGACAATCCGGGCGAAAACGGCGCCCACCCCGCTCCCGAAAACATCGCGCAGCTCCGCGACGCCCTCGCAAGTTGGGAATTCCACGAAAACTACCCGTGGGTGAGTATCGTGAACGACACCTCCACCATCGGGGGCAACACGCAAAAAAGCCTGGACGATTTCCTGTGGCTAACGTTCACGCGTTCCGACCCCGCGCAAGACATCTACGGGCTAAACGAGCGCTTTGTGCAGAAACACTGGGCGATAGACGCCCCGCTCATCGTGGACGCCACCATCAAGCCGCGCCACCAGAAGGCGCTTGAAGTTCCAGACAACGTTGTCTTAATGGCAAAGGAGGTTCTAGAGAATGCACGCTAGTTCCCTCCCCTCCATATACAAAGTTCTACTTTTGACCGTGACAATCCTTGCTACAGCGATTGCGCCCGCACAGGCGCAAAAATGCGGCATGGCCTACGCGCACCAGAACAGCAGGCAAAAATCCGTATTGCACCCCGCCGCAGCACTCCGATTCAGGAACTGCGATGCACGCGAATACTACGACAGCGTCTATACCCGCGAAACGGAACACTTCCAGATATTCTACACGCTGGGTATAGGCCCGCACGCAACCAGGCCCGAATTTGTAGACTCGCTCGCCGTAACGCTCGAAAATGCGCTGACGTTCCACACGAAAACCATGAAAATGCGCGCACCGCAGGGCATCGACACCACGAGTCACTACCAGATGCCCGTGAAGGTCGGGCTCTACCCCGTCGAAGTTGCCGAAATAGACTTTCTCCGCGACCCGAGAAGCGTGCTCAAGGCAGACGCCTGCAACGGTTGCTACGGAGTGACATACCCGAGCCCCAAGGATTACCACAAGTCCGAAATAATCATCGACAACGATTTCAAGTACGTGCCGGAAAACGCGACCGCCACAAGTTCAATCGAGCGGGACGAAAAGACCTGCACCTACCCCACCTCAACCGTAGAGCAAAACAGCACAGCCTACCAGTACTCCTACAACAAGGAGTTCGCCAAGGGCATCCAGGTCACCATATACCACGAGATGTTCCACGCCGTGCAGTTGCAGTACATGGACCTGTTCAATCACTGGACTTACTGGATAGAGGCTTCCGCTGCCGGAAACGAGGAAGTCGGAGCCCCCGATATCGACGACTACTTCCTGTACGTCAGCAGGTTCTTCAACTACGGCGGAACTGCGATAGACGCTATCGAGTACGAGTATGGTCTCGTAATTCTCTACCTGTACCTGTACAACCACGTGGACAAGCACTTCGACAAGGAAATCTGGGAACTTTTCGAAACCAAACCGAATGCGCCCTTCAAGGAAAATCTCAAGAAGATTCTTGAAAAGCGGGGCTTGGACGGCGATTCGCTATTCCACGACTTCGCGACGTCGGCAGCGCTCTCCGGAAAGAACGCGAACGCAGTAAGCAATGCACGCTGGATTCACGAAGACCAGCCAAGATGGGCTCCGGCGACTGCAAAGCGTTCGACGTTTATTGACGGGAGCGAAGGTCAAGACAAGTTCACGCCCAACATTCCACTCTACTCACTCGACTTCTACCTGGGCGGCACCCCGGACCTTGACGAATACAAAGGCAAGGCTACGGCGCTTGTGTTCAACGGCGAAAAGATCGGCATCAGGGAAATCAAGAACACGGCCTCGGTGGATTCCATCATCAAGGACGCCTTCTTCGCCGATTCCATCATGTGGGTGTTCAGCAGTTTCGACAATCCGAAACGCATTCCCGAAATGGTAATGGATTCCACGCTTCGCGCCTTCCCCATGCCCTGGCGCGGCAACGGCTCGCTCTGCTTTACTCCGCTACCGGAATCCAAGAAGTTTATCGAAATTCGTAACGCCCGCGGGGACCTGGTGCTGCGCGAACCCTACGAAAAGACGACGCACTGCATCAACGAAGACAACGTAAAGAGTTCGATGAAGCCGGGCGTGTACCGCTTCCGTGCAGGCTCCCGCGGGAAGACTGAAAAGTTTATCGTCACGTACTAGAAGTCTAAATGACGGTATCGGCAAAAAAATAGGACCAAATCAAGAAAAAAAGCCGGCTTAGTCCTATCTTTGAAGCGCAAAAACACTAAATCATAGGACTAAATGCCTAAAAAAAGTGATTTAGTCCTATCTCAGTAAAGAATTTTGGCGAGTTGAGTAAAAAACTGGAGCAAAAAAGCCTCTTCGATAGGACTAATCGCTCAAAAACAGGGCGTTTAGTCCTATTTTAGAGCAATTCCCCGATCCAGGGGAAGATATTGTCCTGATTCTCGAGTTTTACGAGGAGCGACGTATCGGGCTTTTTGCGACCCATCGCGAGTCCGGTCATCGCGGCGGCGTAGAGGGCGCACACGTTCCTGTAGTGCGTGTTCTCGCGGAAGCGCGCGTAGTCGGCCGCAGACTTGTTGTGAATCATAAACGCCCAGTCGGAGGCCTGGAACAGCAGGAGCTCGCGGGCCATTTGCGCGTAATACCTGCGATACAGCCGGGTCTGCGCGGTCTTGCCCTTCTTCTCGCGGGCAACGAGCGCGCGGCGGAACTCTTCCATCATGCCGCGCATGCGGAAGAATAGCGGGTACGCGTGACTCACCTCGTCGTTCATCCAGACTTCACCGAAACCTCCCTCGCCCCATGAGGAGAATATCGGGCTATGTACCGCCTCGTCGCAGGAGGAATACATCGTGGTCTCGAGAGAGGCCATCTCTACCGTATTGGATGCGGCGGCGCGCTCGAACATCTTCTCGATAAACAGCGGGCCCTCGAACCACCAGTGCCCAAAGAGTTCCGCATCGTAGGGGCACAGGATGGAGACCTTGTTGCCTTCCATGTTCGGAAGGAGTTCGGTGACGGTCGCCTCGCGGTTCGCTACGAAGAGTCGCGCGTGGTCCTCGACCAGGCGCATCGCGTTCCACGGGCGGTAAATCTGCTTGTCCTCGCTCCCGGTAATGCGGTAGTACTTGAGGCCGGTCTCGATGGGTGTATCGCCCGCCATGAAGTAATCGCCCAGGTAGCCACGGTCGCGTTCATTTGCGATATCCTTGAAGAACTCGCGGTACTCGGGGTGCCCCGGGTAGCCAGTCTTGCGGCTCCATACTTCCATGGAACTCGCCTGCTCGCGGCCCATGCAATAAAGCCCCGCAGGGGTCTTTATTGGCGCAAATACTCCGTATTTGGGTGCGGGCTTTGCCAAAAGCACGCCGTGGGTCTCGAGGAAGAAGTACTTGAACCCGAATTCGGCGAGAAGGCGGTCAAGACCTTCGAAGTACCCGCACTCGGGGAGCCAAAGCCCGCTGGGCCTGCGCCCGAAGGCTTCTTCAAATGCACGCACGGTAACGCCCAGCTGCAGGCGAATCGCCTGCACGTCGGACTGGTACGCCGGCAAGAACGGGTGGGTCCCCACGCAGGTAAGGAGGTTGAGCTTGCCGCATTCCTCGAGCTGTTTTAACGCGGGCACAATCTCGCAACCGCAGTCGCGCTCCCACGTGTCAATAAGCGCAACCTGTCTCCGGTAGTAAAAATCCACCACAGTCGCAATGTCATCGTTCCCGCGGGCGCGCTCGCGTTCCTTCCCGATAAGTTCCATCTGCATGTGCAGATGGCGCGTGAACTTTTCGAGCAACAAACTGTCGGTAAGCATCGCGAGGAGCGCAGAGGAAACGCTCAGGTTGAGCGTTCCCGGCACGCCCTTCTCCTGCAGGCGGCGGAGCATCTGGATTAGCGGCAGGTATGTTTCCGCCATAGCCTCGAAAAACCAGTTCTCTTCCAAGAACCGGTCATATTCAGGCTCGCGCACAAAAGGCAGGTGCGCGTGCAGCAGCAGGTGTATTTTACCGGGCGCGGACAATTAGCCCTCGTGGGTTTAGAGCAGGCCAGCCTACTCCGTGCGCTTCACCACAATGGGCACGATCGTTGTCGGGAAGTCGCCATCCTTGTCGGTTGCGAACACCGGGATAATCTTCGTAGAATCCGGCAGGTCCTCTTCAAAGCTGAAGGTGCCATCCGGGTTCAGCGGGAACGGCTCGCCGCGCACCTGGAGGTGTGCATCCGGGCGGGTTCCACCGTAAACGATCAAGCGGGTCTTGACCCACAGGAAGAAATCCTTCCCGTAGTTCACGGAATCCTTCGGGAATTCAAGCTTGTTGCTCTTGAGGGCGGCGCTGGAAAGTGCACCCGAGAACATGGAACCCGAGGAGCTGGAAAGCGTGCCGAGTGCGTTTTCGAGCCAGTTCTTCGCAGACATGCTCGAAAGTCCCGAACTGCCGAAACCGCCCATGGCGGCGCCGCCGAGGGACGCCTTCACGAACACGTCGTCCACGTTCACCTGGGAACCTTCCGGAGAGTAGGCCTGCACCGGGACGGATTCCACGAGCGGCATAAAGTTCTTGCCTTCGGCAAAGCCGAGCACGGCCACCGTATTGGAGGTAGCCTTGTTTTCCACATACCAGCTGCGGGCATCGGCGGGCACCACCACGTCGTGGAACTTGCGCTTCTTGCTGCGCTTCACGGTGAGGTCGTCCGAAATATCGAACAGGCGGAGCACCAGCTTGCCCTTGCCCTTCTTGGCGCGCTTGATACGGTCCTCGGAAACTTCCCAGAAGGCCTGCATCCAGTTCGGGTCCTTCTGCATGAGCACGAGGTATTCGGGGTCGAAGTTCTGCGCCATGCTGGCAGTCTTCGTCACGGGCTTCGCGGCGGCCTTCGGAGCGGCGACCTTCACCGACTTTGCAGATTTCCTTGCGGTAGATTTCAGCACCACATCGGTCTGTTCCGATGCCTTCGGAGCAGACTTCGCAGAAGCCTTCGCCGTCACCTTCGCGGCAATCTTTGCAACGGGTTTCGCCGCAGTCTGCGTGGCGGTCTTCGCGACGGTCTTTACCGCAGTCTTTGCGGCACTCTTTGCCGTAGCGGTCTTCGTCGCGACCTTTTCTACCACCTTTTCGGCTTCCTTGGCGGCAGTCTTCACCGCCTTCGTTATCTTGGAGGTCGTTTCCTTGACGGCCTTTTCCACCACCTTCTTGGTGGCCTTAGTCTTTGCTGTTTTTTTCGTAGCCATTACTAGCCTCCTTCGAAAATCTACCTGCGGGACTGTCCCCAGCTGCCGATACCCATCAAGCCGAGACGGATTCCCAGGAACACTTCATCCCAGTTGCCCTCGGATTCAGAGAAGCGCTTGCCGCCCTGGAGCGCGAGGTCCACGGCGATACCCTTCCTGCCCAGCGGGAAGTTCGCACCAATGGAACCGCCCACCTCGTAAACGTCCTCGATGTACCAGTTCTTGTACCATGCGCCTGCACGGTAGGTAATCCTGTCCCAGAACGGGTCGTAGTACAGCCCACTGCCATCGCGCTGGTAACCTACGGATGCGACAAAGTCGTTCTGCGTCTTGGTCACGCTCCGCATGTCGTAGCTATGCCCCACGTTATCGATGTCCTTGTCCCAGGCGCGCCACTGCAAGTCGGCCATCACGTTGTGCCTCTTGGCAAGGCGGTAGTTGACACCGGTCGCAAACATGGCGGGAACCTCGATGCGACGGTCAATCTCGCTCGGCACAAGCGTATCAATTTCCGAGAACCGGAAGTTGTATTCCAGTTCGTTCAAAAGCGTATAGCCCGTCGTGTACGAGAAGTAGAACGAGGACTGACGACCGCGATACTGCACGGAGCCGGTGTAGTAGCCGGGGTGATGCTCAACTTCCCACGAGCCTTCCACGTAGTCCGTAATTTCCCTGTTGTTGGTGGCCCACAGGTCTTCTTCAGCGACGGATTCCTTGTTCGGGCCAAGCGTAAGGCTGCGCTTCATGCTCCCCATCACGATATGCATGGACGCACCCAGAGAAACATTGCGGAGGTACGGGAGACGCACCGCGTATGTCGGCACAATCTCGTAGACGCTTCCGTTGTATTCAATCTTCGCGTTGGCAGATAATGCGGAATCGGAAATCTCCTCGCGGATAACGGAAGAATAGTGTTGCCAAAGGGACACGCCGAACGCGCCAAAATCGCCCATCGGGAACGAGAGGTTGAACGAGGGCATGGCGATGTTCTTCGTGAAGTAGCTTTTGCCGTGAGCTTCTGCAGTATAGAGGTCCAGCAAGAAGTTCAGGTTGAACACGACCTTGGTATCGAAGGCCATGCGTGCCGGGTTCGTGACGGAAAGCCCTTCGGATTCACCCGTCTTTGCACCGCCGGCAAAACCGCGGCCTGCCGCAGCGACGGAACCACCCACAGTCTGTTCTTCACCGAGTGCATCGAGACCAATCATCGACGCCTGCGTAAACACGGCAAGGCAAACAATCAATCCTAGAATCTTTTTCATTCTTCACCCCCGCGCTTGGTAGCAAGCCAGAGCTTGAGCGTTGCCGGCTTGCTGAACGATGTACCGAAGTCGTACCGGGCGTAATCGAAATGGCTAAAGAACACATACGACGTATCCGTCTTGCCTGTCGTCGAATCCTTGAAGGCGTAGTCCACGTAGGCGGAATCCTTCGCCTGGAGCGTCGGGTAGCCGAGGCGCACCATCATCTTGAGATTGCGCCCGCTCTTTGCCTGGTTGATAACGTCGCGCATGCCGTAGGTCACCTGCAACGAGAGCGAATCTCCATCGAAGAACACGATGTTCGGGTGACCAGATTCCACAATCATCTTGCGGTTCAGCCTGTATTCTTCCATCTTGCGGACTTCCGTGCCCAGGCTATCGATAAACGTGCCCACCACAACCTGGATGGGCAGTCCCAGTTCGTTTATGCCCTCGGAATCGTCTCGCGGGAAGGTTATCTGCGCAAGCACCACCGCCTGGCGCACGTCGTTGCCGTCACCCTCGTCGAAGGGGAAGGCATCGCCGTAAAAGTCCGAGAGCGCCTCGAGAACCTTATCGACAGGGTACTCCACCACGATGGAATCGAGCACGCCGCCATGCAGCAACAGGCATCCGTCGCAGGTATCATTGTATGTAACAACTTCACTCATACGGAAAGCGACAAAGTTCTTGTAGGTGGTATCGGAGAACGTCTTCACACGCATGAAGGGTGGCAGCCCAGTCCCCGTACCGTAGATACGGTAGGCTCGCTTGGATTCCGGAGCGGAAAGGCGCAACTGCAGGTGCGTCGCGGAGCCCGATTTCTTCAAGTCCTCGACCAGCGCAGAAGGCATGGGAATCTTCACGAGGGAATCCTTTGCATCAATGGAAAGTTCATACGTGGTATCGGCGGAATTGTCCGCCTCCCATTCCATGAGGCTTTCACGCCAGGCGGAATCCGAGATGTCCTTGATGCTATCGACAAAAGCCTTAGGTTTGCCCTTGCCCACATCGAGTTTCCATTCCACCTTCAGGTCGAGCGTTTCCTTGTACGGGAGAGAATCGGCCGGGAAGTACTTCGCAGAATAGAACGGATTGAGCACGAACAGGGTAACGAACGCCGCCGCGGAATCCGATTTGGACAGAGAATCAATAAATGCAGAATCCCTGAACGCGATATCGAGAACGAGGTCGTGCGTGAGCCCCGCCTGCGTGCCGAAGATTGTCCTGTCGTACGCAGGGAAAACGGTCCTGCCCGCAAACGCCTCCGCCGACACCGGAGTCAGGTCTTCTATAGTAACAGTCTGGACCTTGTAGCTATCGGGCAGGCCCTGGTCTCTAAGCCAGCCGCTGAGCGCCGTATCCTCGGAATCGAACAGGCACGCCGACAGCGTTAACGCCATTACAGCCAAAAAGGACAATAGAACAAATTTT
Source organism: Fibrobacter sp. UWR3 (assembly GCF_900143055.1). Taxonomy (NCBI): domain Bacteria; kingdom Pseudomonadati; phylum Fibrobacterota; class Fibrobacteria; order Fibrobacterales; family Fibrobacteraceae; genus Fibrobacter; species Fibrobacter sp. UWR3. The sequence goes on from NZ_FRCW01000002.1 coordinate 437,250, forward strand.
CTCTTTTTCACTCGGTTCTCCGAATCTAGTCTAAAATTCGCCCTATAATATAGAAAATTTGCCCCTTTTTACTATATTTGTCCCCGAAAATCAAGAGGACATTATGGCCCAATTCAACGCGCATTTCAGGAACATCAACGGGGACGACACCTACCCGCTGACCGACGTCATTTACAGGAGCAAGGTGGACGGCAGCCTTTTGGAAGTCGAACACGACCGTGCAGCCCTTGCCAGCAAGAGCCCCGACGAATGGAAGAAGCTCTTTGCCGAACGCCGCATGAGCTTCGAACCGGCCGACATGAGCGGCATCTGGAGCAAGCGCGAAATGGTGCTCCCCGACATGCCGCTCGAAGACATTGTGACGATGCGCGAAGGCTGGAGCCCGCTCTTTGACGCGGCCCCGCTCGCCAAGGAAATGGGCATCAAGAGCCTCAAGGTGAAACTTTGCGGCAACTCCCACACCGGTAGCTTCAAGGACCTCGGCATGACGGTTCTCGTGAGCCAGGTGAACCACATCATCAAGAAGAAAATTCACGAAATCGACGCCGTGGCCTGCGCCTCTACCGGCGACACCTCCGCAGCTTTGAGCGCCTACTGCGCAAAGGCCGGCATCCCGAGCATCGTATTCCTCCCCGCCGGGAAGACCAGCGTCGCCCAGCTGATCCAGCCGATCTCTAACGGCAGCATCGTGCTCGCCCTCGACACCGACTTTGACGGTTGCATGAAGATTGTGCAGCAGGTGACCGCCGACAACCGCATTTACCTCGCGAACTCCATGAACAGCCTCCGCGTGGAAGGCCAGAAAACAATTTCTCCGGAAATCTGCCAGGAAATGGGCTGGAAGGTGCCCGACACCGTGATTATCCCGGGCGGAAACCTGGGCAACGTGAGCGCTTTGGCCAAGGGTTTCGAAGACTGCAAGGCTATGGGCCTCATCGACCGCATTCCGCGCATCATCGTCGCGCAGGCCGAGAACGCCAACCCGTTCTACCAGGCTTACGAACGCGGCTTCGACAAGCTCGTCCCGATGCAGGCGAAGAAGACGCTTGCCTCCGCCATCCAGATCGGCAACCCGGTCAGCTACCCGAAGGCCGTGCGCGCCATCCAGAAGACGAACGGCATGGTCGTAAGCGTCACTGAAGAAGAACTCGCGAACGCCGCCCACCGCGGCGACCGCATCGGTCTCTACTGCTGCCCGCACACGGGTGTCGCCCTCGGCGCCCTCGAAAAGCTCGTTGCCGCAGGCAAGATCGACAAGGAAGAAAACGTGGTCGTCATCAGCACGGCACACGGCCTCAAGTTCACCGAATTCAAGGTCGGCTACCACGAAAAGAAGCTCGAAAACATCTGCTCCAAGTTCGCGAACCCCGTGTTCAAGGCTCCGGCAGACCTCGGCGCCGTCATGGACATCCTCAAAAAAGAGATGACTGAAAGAAGGCGCTAGGATCTAGACCAGCATTTAAAAGGCTCCGCACGGTTGTGCGGAGCCATATTTTTAGATACTCTTGTCCCGCTACGCGGGACTGCGGTATGACGCATGATTGCATACTGCGTATGACGCAAGCATAGCAATACTGCAAGGACTTATTTCTTGTGTTTCTTGCGGCGAACGCCCCACTTATCCTTGATTTCTTCTTCGATCTTCTTCTTTTCGTAACGGACAACCATCTTGAACTGCACCGTGTAAACGCCGGTACCCACGAAGCGGCCGCGATGGTCCTTGAAGTTCCAGTTCACGAAGAGCTTCTGGTCGGAGACAAGGCAGTTTCCGCCGAACTTCGGGCTGTTACAGGGCACCAGGATGGTCGTGTCGTTCACGTACTGTCCCAGGTGGTCATAGTAGTTCACGACGAACGTGATGAACACCTTCTCCGGGTCAAGAGAATCGAGCACGGACGGGTCCACCGTTCCATCGGCAGAGATCTGCGCGCGGTCAAGGAGTTGCGGCACGAACCGCTCGCCCAGTTGCACGAGCTGCCCGAGGGCGCCCTCCTTCTCCATGTCTTCCTTGGTCGTAGAACTCGGCATGTAGCGCAGGTTCACGGAACTCAAGGTCTGCAGCACTTCATCTTCGCCGTCGAAGGTACCCATATTGGTCGCTTCCACCAGGTGGTTCAGGAGGCCCGCAATCACCACGGGGCTCGGGTCATCGCCCGCAACGTTACCGTAGTTATCCTCGATAACACTCTTTTCGCCATGCACCACCATGAGCGAGTCGCCCGGGAGAATCGTAGAGGCGCCGCCGTCGACGATAATCTTCACGCTCAGGCCATCGGCAGCCCAGTCGAGCCCCTTCGGGTTGATATCGATGGTATCCTTGCCGTGGATGTAGCTGAAGAAGTCGTCACCCTTCAGGTCCTTGTACTTGATGACCTCGGAGAAATAAACGATGAGCGTATCCGCCTTCTTGCCGTAACTGAGGGTAACCGCAGAAACTACCGGCGACATCTTGTCAACCAGCGGGGCGGATTCCTCGTTCACAAACGTCTGCCCGAGCACGTCGTAGTACGTGTAGATAGTCGCCTGCGGGAGCGATTCGCTGATGCTCGTGACGCCCTTCGCAATCGGGGTCGTCGAGACCACGTTCCAGACCACGCGGGTAGAATCCTTGCCGTCGAACTTGAGGTCGGCGGGCTGGGCCTGCAGCTGGATCATGAGCCCGCGCTCGCTGTACCACGGGTATGTCGCATACAGCATGTTCTTCTCGGTTTCGGTCAGGGGGCCGCTGAAGTTGGTCACTATCTGGTCCAGCACGCCATCGCCATCGGTATCCCTGTACTCCACGTCCACCACAGAGGGCAGGCGGTCAATGACCGTTATGGGCACCTCGCGTTCGTACTCGTCGGACGTGAGATACTTGAGGTTGTTGAACTGCACGCTCGGATGCAGAGACACGCTATCGCGCTTGTCACCCTTCAGGCCCATGTTCTCGCCCACGAGAATCACCATGTTCCTGGTCGGCATATAGATATTGGTGATCTGGTCCAGGTTGAACCCGTAACGCTTGCCTTCCTGCTTCAGGAGCACGAGCATCTCGGGCGTAGCGAGGTCCCTCGGGATAAGGTCGATATTGAACTCGATAAAGAGCGAATCCTTGCCGTGCACGTCGCGGATGGCGAACGCATCCTTGATGACGCGGCTACCGACTTCGATAATGTAGGCATCGCGCGTATACGCGACATCGTCGTGGATGTTCTTGTAGGTAATGACCGCATAGGCGTCTTCGGGGAACTTTTCCGGGAAGTCGAGGTCAGCCACATCGATGCTGATGCGGTCGCGGGTTCCGTTCAGGGTTGGCTTGCTCTTGGGCTTGAGCGTATCGCCCTTCACCACAAGAACCACCGACGATACCTCGAGTTCGGAAATCAGGGTATCCTTCAGGACGATTTCAACGTAGTCGAGCGCCTGGTCGCCATCGGTATCCTTGATGTAGCCCAATTCGGCATCCGGAATCGGGTCATAGAAGTTTATGTTGTCTATAATAATAGTCGTACCGCTCCCCGGGTCGTGCACGATAATGGAACCACCATTCACAACACTGTCGGCGGTCACCCAGATAGTAACGGAACCGTCGGCATTCACGCGGATGGTATCGCTCGGGTTCGGATTCTTGGGGTCAATGAGCGTAAGGCCCGAAGCTGTCGCGAACGTGAGGCTGTCCACATCGCCAAAGTATTCCTTCACCTTATCCGGATCGAGCGTAAGGGCGACAACCTGCCCCACCTGGGCGGAGTCAAGCCCGGAATTCACGTGCAGGTCGAGATTGAGCGCAACCGGGTTGTTTTCTTCCATGTAGTAGTTCTCGCCAATCTTGATAATACCCGTACCAGCCGTGGAATCCACCGGCAGGAGAACCGTTGCAGTCGTAACGATGGAATCGCCCTTCTCGAACTTGTCGTCGGACGGGTAGAAGTCGATACCGCCGCCACTGCTAGAAACATCGAAGTCCTCGAACCCGACATACACGCGGGAAGAACTGGACCCGAAGTTGATATCCTCGGAACCGCCCTTATTGGAGGAACTGCTGCCGGAGTTACCACCCGAGGAACTGTTACCAGAATTACCGCCGGAAGAACTGCTGCCGGAGTTGCCACCGGAGGAACTCGTGCCCGGATTGTCGCCAGAAGAACTGTTACCGGAGTTGCCACCAGAAGAACTGCTGCCGGAATTGCCGCCGGAAGAGCTACTGCCGGAGTTGCCACCGGAGGAACTCGTGCCCGGATTGTCGCCAGAAGAGCTGCTACCGGAGTTGCCGCCGGAGGAACTCGTACCCGGATTGTCACCGGAAGAGCTGCTACCGGAATTGCCGCCGGAAGAACTCGTGCCCGGATTGTTGCCCGAAGAACTAGTGCCAGGATTGCCACCGGAAGAACTTCCCGGCCTGCTGGAACTGCTCGAATTCACGCTGGAAGAGGATTCCTCGTACACCACGCGCGAAGAACTGAACCCGATGCTGCTGCTCGAGACCTCGACATCGGAACCGGTATTTGCGCCCGTACGCACGACACCTGCACCCGAAAGCGGGGCAAGGTCATCGAGGTAGTTATCAATCCACTGCAGGTGAACGAGCACGTTGTCGTTGATTTTCTTGTCAGGGTTCGCCGCGTAGTCCACGAACACGAGGTGGCCCGTATTGCTCGCCACAAACAGGTGTCCCATGCCGTCGACCGTACCCTGGTCAAGGCGCCAGCCCACATAGCCTCCGTCATTGGTTCTCGGAAGCGTCAAGTGATTAAGATCTTCCTGGAAGAAGTACTGGCGCAGGTCAATGAAGGCTACAACCTCGGCCTTCATCTTGCCACCTTCCTTGTAAGGCCTAATCTGCACAATACGCGAACCGCCGAACACGAAAATCGTTTCGGAATACGGGTCGTACGTACCACCGTGTGCACCTTCAAGCGAGTCGATAAGGATTGTCGTACCGAGCTTGGTAATCACGGAATCGTTAACTTCGCCACCGATAGAATCCTTATTCGACGCAGTCACCTTGGTCCAGGTCGTATCGGTGATGTAACCGAAATAGGCTCCCGCCCTATTAGATTTCTTCTGGTTGTCGCTACAGGGGTTTCCCGTGTTGGCATTCGTCTCGCAGCCACCGCCCAGATAGTTGGAATACGTAAAGAAGGCATTGCCGTCCTTATCCCATATAAGCGTAGCCAGTTTGTGGTGCTGCACGCGGTCTGTACTTTTAGGAACAAGTTCCACCCTGTAGCCCTTGTCCGCGAAGTTCCTTGCAGCAATGTTGTTCGAATCAATTTTGGTCGAGAACCTGTAGAGGTAGCCGGGAATGCCCGCCGCCCAGAGCCATTCCTGATTCGGGTCCATCATCAAGTGCCAAAAGCCCTCGGTACTTGTCGCCGGGGTCGATGTCTTCACGAGGCACTTACCACCGTTGGTTCCTTCCTTTTTTGCAGTCTTGCTAATCTTGTGGACGTTCGGGCCCTGGGCCGCTACGAGCAAGTCGCCATCCGGATGGTGCACGATGCCATCGGCTCCTTTCATCCCGTCTTCCTTACCGCAAAGCGTATCCTTCTGCAACAGTTGTAGGTAACCCGCACCATCGTAGTAGTACTGGAGGCTCTTCACTGCGTCTTTCTGATAACTCGCATACTTCGTGTAATACAGGGTTGCCTTAGTGGAGGCATGAGGAACAATATCGCCAACCTGCTGAATCCAGATACCGGTCGCCGGGTTTTCCGGTGCCGCCATAGTGCCTTGAGCCATGGCAAAGCCACAGCCGAACGCTAATGCTAGTAATGTCTTCACTATCGTTTTCATAGTGTTAACCTCCGAAAGGCGCTAGTCCTTGGACCGAATCTTGCGGGATCCGGTAATGCCCCAATTATAGTACCTTTCCACTTTAAAACTTTCCTTCGCACCATACACACGCACCTTAATGTGCGCGACATACGCACCCACGCCAACGCGCCTTCCGTTGTTGTCACGCATGTTCCAACGCAGGTACAGCTGGTGCGGGTTTTCAAAACAGTTTCCATCAAAGATATCGCGGTCGTCGCACTTGATTTTTTCCGACGCCTTCGCGACAAACATTCCCAGGTTCGTGTACACGTAGAGTTCCCAGTCCAGGCCTATCTTCGAAAGGTCCATCTCCACGTCATCAGTTTCTTCCTTGAGGATAGTCGCGAAGCTCACGTCCATGAGCACGCCGAGCGCCTTGTGGGCCTCTTCCGAGGTAAGCCCGTCAGCCACCTCGAAGGTAATCGCCTCGTCCACGGACTCGTCGATATTCTGCCTGGATGCAAACGAGTAGTTCTGCGTAATCACGCGCGGGTCACCCTCGACCATCACTGCGGGAGCAAGTCCCGAAAGTCCGTTGCCCTCGCTATCCTTGAAGCTCAGGCACGACGCATCGAACCTCACGGAATCGGCGGGGTCCATGCGCTCCACAAGGCGGGTGCCGCTTTCCATGCGGATTTCGGCAGACTTGCCATCGGGCGCCCACACGACACCCGTAAACGGGATGCTCACCCACTCGCCATCCACGTGGAACTTGAACGCATCAGCGACACCTTCCACGTTCTTGTAGTCAATCGCCTCGGAGAACTCGATGAAGAACACGTCCGACGCCATCTTCTGGTAGGATTCCGGCTTGAGGAACGTACCCGAGATGACAGGCGCCATGCGGTCGTGCATCGCGAGGTTCATCGTCTTCTCCTGCTTTTCGCCCTTCTCCGTCTCGAAGTAGGTAACCGACACGTAGCCGTATTCCTCGCCCGTCCTGGAACGATCCTGGTCGATGGAGGTGAGTTTTTCCATAATGCCGTACTCGTCCTTCTTGAGGTTGAGCGCAAAGCCCACGAGGGTTCCGTCTTCGGAAAGCGTGAGTTTGTCCGTATCGGGCACGATTTCAATCACCTGCCCGTTCGTATCGAGCCAGTAGTAGCGTATGACCATCTTCTCGAGGTCCTCGCGCGTAATCGGCATATCGAACGCAACCGAGGCGCTATCCATGCGGCCATCGCCGTCGCGGTCGAAGAACGCGTTCTTCTCGTCATCTACGTAGATGCGGCCCGAGTTCTCGACAACCGCAGGATTATTCTTGCCCGTCTCGTTACCATCCGCCGCCTTCACGAGGCCATCGGGGCACGCCTTGTCGGCACAGGTCGTCGCAATCTTGATAGAATCGCCGAAATCCACGACGCCCGTATCGAGCACGAACACCCAGCGCTTGCCATCCTTCTTGATAGCCTCGAGGTTAATCGGGGTACCGTTCAGGATGTAGCCCTTGCCTTCGTTCCACGACTCGTCGATAGGCTTGTTGTAGAAGAGTTCGAGCGTATCGGTGGCGCCATCGCCCTTGATGAGGTTCGCCTTCAGGATGACCGGGCCAATCCTGTCAATCATGGTACCCTCGGCGCTGGCGGAAGCCCCGGTGTTCACCGACTTCATGTCGACCCTCAGCTTGCCGTTGCCGGAATCCTCCGGGACATCCGACTTCACGTTGGTCAGTTCAAGCAGGCCAGTCTTCTTGGACCAATCCCATTCGCCATCGTGCTCCACGAGCTTGCCACCATCCGGCCAGGAGTAGAAGAACGTTTCCATATCCACGGAATCCTTGCGGCCCGAGAAGTATGCGGCGATGCTGTCGCCCGCGCCGTCACCGTTGGTATCGAAAATGAACGCACTATCCAGGACAGGCATGTCGGGGTTCACGAACTGCAGGTTGCCGGGGAATTCCTGCGTCACGATGAAGTTCGTGTCGCCTTCCGCCGTGAGGTCGATATAGGAATTGATGGTGAACGGGGAATCGTCGCCAACCACCGCCTTCGTCGCGTGGATGACGAACACCGCACGGCCGTTGCGGAAATCAATCTGGTAGCCGAACGGGCGCAGGGGCAGTTCCACGCCGGAAAGGCTGTAGTAGCGGAGCGCCGACTCGAGCGGCTTGATGTAGAAGGTCTTTTCGAGGGTGGAATCGGTCAGGTTCTTGCCGGGGCCGACCGGAATAAAGGCGCGGGCATACACCACGAGCGAGTCGCCCACCTCAAGCTGAATTTTTGTCACGTCGCTTATGGGTTTTTCGCACTTGCTATCCTCGCAAAACTGCACTCCGGGCACGTAGTAGTTGTACACGCGGGCGATAGAGTACGTGCCATCGTTCTCGAGGGCGGTACCCACCGCGACGTTGTAGATGGGGTAAAGCGCATCGAAGATGACGCCCTGCACGCCGGTCTCGCCGGAGTTCACGACCTTCATGTGCGAAATCTTGTCGCCGCCGTTCTGGAGGGTGAGGCTGACGGAATCGGAATTCGCCTTGGGCGCATAGACGTAGAAGTCCTTGTTCGGAATTGCGTTCGCCGGGATGGCGTCCATGTCGGCAGGGACGACGAACAGGCCCACACCCTTAGCTCCCGCCTCGAGCCGCTGGTACACGCAACGCGGGTCCGGTTCACTGCCCGAGTAGTCGATGCAGTCCACCGTCTCTTGCGCCAAAAGCCCTGCCGGGAGCAACAGCAACCACAGGAGCAAACACGCGATATTTCGATTCAGGAACTGCATAAAAACCTCAAAAACGGACAATACGACACGTATAGACCATAATACATTATTAAATGTATCTTTTTTTTTAGGAAAATGGGGCGACAGGAGGAGCGTTTCTATTCCATCTTGGAATAAACATCGAGCACGACCGTATCCATAAATAGCCATCCCCGCCCGACTAGGCGGAAAACGCCCCCGGAAAGCTCGGCATAGCCCTCCGATACCCACCTCGAAAGGGCCTCTTCCGGAACAGAAAATCCCAGTTTCTTGAGTCCGTCAAGGCGCATTCCATACTTTGTACGTAACGAGAGCTGCACGTATTCGGCGGCAACATCCTCGGGAGTGAGCGCATCGAGCGTGAGCCCCTCCCTCGGGCAGCCGTTTTTCACATATTCGCGCCATCTTGCATACTTTTCGGGGGCGTAGAACCGCACTCCCCCGTAGAACCCGTGGGCGCTCGGCCCGAAGGCCAGGTACTCCCCGCGGTTCCAGTAGTTCAGGTTGTGCAGGCTTTCCTCGCCCGCGCGGGCGAAATTCGACGTCTCGTACCGCGAAAAGCCGCATTTTTCGAGCAATTCGACGCTTTTCAGGTACATTTCCGCATACAGGTCCTCGTCTATGGTCTCGAGACCCTTGGAAACGCGGATTCCCAGGCGCTTCGCCGGGTCGACCTTGAGCCCGTAGAGGCTGATGTGCCCGACTCCGCTACCCGCGAGCCGTTCCACGTCTTGCAGGAGGTCGTCCAGCGATTGCCCCGGCAGGTCGAACATGAGGTCCGCGTTCACCCGCAGGTTCCCGCCCGAAAGGAGCAGGTCCAGCGCGCGCATGCCCGTTTCTACGCTGTGGGAGCGCCCCACCCGGTCGAGCAGGCGCTGGTGCAGGCTCTGGAGCCCGAGACTCGCCCGCGTGATACCGCATTCCCGGGCCACGGCCAGCCTTTCCGCGTCGCAGGATTCCGGATTGAACTCAAAAGTCGCCTCCTTCAGGCAGCCAAAATCGAGCCCCGCGCCCGCAAGGATCCCGAAAAGGCGGGTCATCTGCTCGGGCGAGAGCGCAGAAGGCGTCCCGCCACCCACGTAGAGCGTCTCGACCGCCGAAAATGCCCCCGGATGCCTTTCCGCGAAGGCGGAAACCTCCCTCAATACCAAGTCCAAATATTCCAACTTCAACCATTCGGGAGCCGGAAACGCGTGAAAATCGCAATAATCGCAGATTTTCTTGCAAAAAGGGACATGAATATACAGGCCAAGCATCTTTTTTAAGAATTTTTGATAATTTTGGGCATACTTTTTGTAAAAATTTAATTTATATCCGTAAACATGGAAGACCCGAAGAACAAAAAATTCATCGCCACGTTGAAAAAGCGAATACCCCTGTTCGTCTTCCTCGCTATCGCCACGATAGCGTTTTTCCTCGCATCGACCCTTCTCCTGGACGATTCGTACAAGGACATTATCCTAATCGCGATGGTGTGGTCACTCCCCCTGTTCATCCACTGACCGCCCCATGATAACCCTGACCCGCCAAACCGAAAGAAAGTTCAACGCCGTCTGCTTCTACGTGCTCTGCTGGATACTCGCTTCAGTGGGGATTTCCATGCTTGTCACGTACGCCGAGCGCGGCTACTTCGACCTGGGAATCGTGCTCCAGATGCTGCAGTTCGCGCTGTTCATGGGCTTTTCGCACGGGGTCTACGACATCCTTATCCTAAAGGACGAGATGGACTGCCGCCCGGTGTGGCATTCCCTGCTCATACGCTCGCTGTACTTCCTTGCGGCGATAATCACGAGCAAGATTCTCTGCATACTCCTGCTGCGCATCAAGAGCGGAGAAGGCCTTATGAACGAGGACGGCTTCTACGCCCTCATGGACGCCATACACAGCCCCTCGGAACAGGCGCAGGTCATAACGTTCTTCCTGGTGGCCTACCTCATCACGTTCGTGAGGAGCGTGCACAAGAAATTCGGTACGCGCGTGTTCTGGAATACGCTCCTGGGCAAGTCGCAGGAACCGCTCGAGGAAAACCTGATTTTCATGTTCATAGACCTGCGGCATTCCACCGCGCTCGCCGAGGAACTCGGGCACGTGAAGTACAGCAACTTCATGAAGGACTACTACAAGTTCCTCTCGAACTGCTGCGAGGAGAACCGCGGGCAGATCTACCAGATTGCAGGCGACGGGGCGTTCCTCACCTGGCCCATTTCTGCCTGCAGGAACAGGGCGCGACCCATCGACTGCTTCTTCGACTTTTGCGAGTGCCTGGAGCGCATAAGCCCGAAATTCATCAAGAAATACGGTGCCGCGCCCAAGTTCAAGGCCGGGGCGCACTGCGGGACCGTCGTGACCACCGAGGTCGGGAACTTCGGCAGCGAGATGGCCTACCACGGCGACGTCCTCAACACCACGAGCCGCATACAGTCGCTCTGCGCGAGGCTCGGCCAGGAATTCCTTATCTCGGAAGACCTCTACAACGTGCTGCCGAAGCCGTTCCCGCACGGGTACATGAGCAAAAAGGAAGGTTTTTTCGAATTACGCGGAAAAAAACACGAAATTTTGATATTTTCTTTGCAAAGGCCCTTGACAAGTCTAAATTAATATTCTATAATTGGTCTCACCTCGCGGGAATAGCTCAGTTGGTAGAGCACGACCTTGCCAAGGTCGGGGTCGAGGGTCCGAGTCCCTTTTCCCGCTCTAAAAAAAGAAACCACCCTTCTGGGTGGTTTTCTTTTTTTATGTGCCGGGATAAAAAGGAACTCGGAGCCGAGAAGAGGGTGCGACTGAAATTTTTCACATGCGAACATCGTGAGCATAACTGAAAAATTTCAGCACTTGAGGCGCAAGCCTCAAGCCCGTAGGGCGAGGCTTCGGCTCGCGTAGCGAGCGCCCGAAGCCGAGTAGTCCCTTTTCCCGCTCTAAACGAAAATGACACCTTTACGGTGTCTTTTTTCGTTTATTCGCGGAAGGGACCGGACCCTCGAAGAGGGTGCGGCATAAGGTGCCGTGCGCGAAGCGCATACGATAGGCACTTTATGAGCTTGATGCGAGTGCAACGAGCATCGAGCCCGTAGGGTTAGACCGCAACCTTGCGTAGCAAGGAGTTTTGCGGGCTAACATTCCCTTTTCCCGCTCCTCAATTAATCGCGCAGCAGAGCCTGATTGGCAACATTCCCTTTTCCCGCGTTCCCTTTTGACGCCTTCTCCCCAAAGGGGATAACTCAACTAAGCCTCTAAAGAGGCAAGTTTCGTATAGGCGTCCGCGGCGTCACTCGGTCATAGAAAAATGCAAGCATTTTTCTGCGACACTCGTTTAGCACGCTTTTCCCGCTCTAAAAAAAGCCCTGTCCCTTTCAGGGCAAGACTACATACAAACTAACTCTTTCTTGCTTACGGCCCGACAGGTATCATATCGCGACACATGCCCACGGCCCCGATTCGCTGAATTAAGAAATCTCCCGTAGTCCCGGCCGCGCCCGAGAACTTCAGCCTAACAGAAGCAACCTTTTTCAAGGCATCCGTTAAATCGGGGCTTACGCCAGCACCGCAGTTGTTCTTGAACTTTTCCCAGACAAAATCGCTGATTTTTTCACTTGTAGAAGCCGGAACGCTCGCCACAAAGCTACACGACCCCATCGTCGGGATTGCTCCGTCTTCAAGACCAAGCTCGATCTCGAAATCAATAGATGATTTGTACTGAAGGCAAATTCCGCCCCACGGAGAAACACTCCCACCTTCCTGTTCTTCGTTCCAGACATTGAAAGCCACACCCGCATACGGCTTTTCGTAGCCTTCTCCGAACTTGACTCCCAACTCAATTCCGTGGCGTTTTTTAATGAGTTCCGGGAACGGAGAACCATAAATTAGCGTATCAACATCGGACGGGAACTGAAGTGCAGAAGTCCCTCCTTTAACGCGATCGTTAAATTCATACCAGAAACCCGAAGTTTTCTCATCGCTACCCGTTTCGACTTGACCTGCGCCACGGTCGTTATAGCCATCCCAGAGCATGTTCCCGATAATGAGCTTGGCACTAGAAGATGACGCCGGGACGGTGGACGAAGAGGACTTCGGCGCAACCGCGGACGAAGACACCGGAGCGCTACCGGAGCCGCACTGCCCGAGCGACCCGATTTTCTTGAGAAGGAAATCACCCGTATCTCCCGCCTTGCCTTCGAACCGCAGGTGGACCGCCGCCGCATTCGCAAGGACCTTAGACGCATCCATGGGCACTCCAAAACCGCAACTCGACCCGAACTTGCTCCACGGGATATCGACAGTTTTCACGGAATCCGAAGCGCCTAGACGGTAAACTAGTTGACAGTCAGTCGTCAAGGTACCATCTTCTGCCTGAAGCCAGACATTGAAATCGAGTCCAGAAGAGTATTCCAGGCAGAGGCCACCCCATTCCGAGACATCGGCACCTTCTTGTTCCTCGTTCAGGATGTTAAAGCCGAGGCCTACGTGCGGATTTTCCGCACCAGTGCCCAAAACAACCTTTTCCTTTATTCCGCCATAGGTTTCCATCATGAATTCGTAGCAGGTGCCGGTATACCAGTTTTCGTCACACGCTTTTTTAATGTCCGGCGGAAGGGTAAACTTCGAGGAGCCGCCATCGTCAATGTCGTTGATTTCATACCAATATCCCGCCATTTCACCGTCACTTCCGGTCACTACGCGACCTTCCTCATCAGCGGAACCGTCCCAGAGAAACTGCGGCCAGACGCCTCCCGAGACCAGGGAGCGACTTTCGCTCGAAGCGACTGAAGAAGAAGACTCCTTTACCTTGCAGCACGCCGTGTCGGGCGGAAGTTCGCTGGAAGACGACAGACCGGATCCGGCCGATGAGCCTGCCGAATTATCGTGGCTGTCGCCACTCAGGATGACGGCAGACGAGGAAGAACTTTCGTTTCCGGAAGTATCCGGGGAAGTGGACGAAGAATCGTCACCGCAAGCCGCAAGCATCGCGGCAAAAGAGACGGCAACACAGCCGACAAACAATTTTTTCATGGATTTCCTCCCTTTAAGGCCCTAAACATTTTGTTTTCTTAATATAAATTAAAAATTCCCGCCTTTACCGGGCGAGAACTTGTTTTTTTGCTACGGGAATGCCTTAATCCCACAAAAAGGCGTTTTTTACCCAAAATGCCAGTCCGGATGTTCTTCCATCTCCTGAAGCTGAATCCTGTGCAACACCACGTGCCCTTCGGAAAGGCTCTTCTGCACGTTGATAATGCGCTGGTTGCTGGACCCGCGGAACTTGAGTTCGAGCGACTTTTTCGCCATGACGAACGGGCCGTCGATGAGGATATCGGCATACGAGAGCAGTTCCAGAAATTCCGGTTTTTCCTCCCAGTGCTGCTGCAGGTACTCGAACGTGTATCCCGTGAAAATCACGAGATTCTTGTCGCGGTCCTTGATGGCGCTTGCAAGCGGGATGAGCGCCGCAGCCTGGTCCATCGGGTCGCCACCGCTGAACGTGACACCGTCCAGAAGCGGGTTCTCGTCGAGCATCGAGAGGATTTCCTCGATATCAATAAAACGACCCCCGTTGAAATCGTGGGTCTGAGGGTTCTGGCACCCGGGGCAATTGTGATGGCACCCCTGGGTAAACACTACCATGCGGATTCCGGGACCGTCCACGAAAGATTCGGGCTCGATACCGGCAATCCGCAAACGCGGGTATTCGTCCATGTTATACGCCGTGCTTCACGCGGTCGTTCACTTCGGCACGCTTTGCGTTGTTGAAACGGTCAACCGTACCCACGAGGTAACCCGTGATGCGGCGGATGCGTTCGAAGCACACGCCTTCGCCATAGAGAGATTTTTCTTTTTCGGACATGTTTTTACTCCTTGGTTAAAATGGTTTATCTAATGCCACGGAAAGCAGGCATTCCCGGAAACTTCTTCCGGAGTTCGTTCAGTTTTTCTTCAGAAATGTAATGGCCTTCGCTACGTCCGCAACGGGGGCAGGTGTCACCGATGACTCCCACGAAACCGCAGACCGGGTCGCGGTCAACCGGGTGGTTGATGGAACCGTAACCGATACCCACCTCGGCCATGTAGCGCACGATCTTCTCGAAAGCGTCGAGGTTCTGCGTCGGGTCGCCGTCAAGCTCGATGTAGCTGATGTGGCCCGCGTTGGTGAGCGCGTGGTACGGGGCCTCGAGAGCGAGCTTCTTGAAGGCCGAAATCTTGTAGTACACCGGCACGTGGAACGAGTTGGTGTAGTAGTCGCGGTCGGTAACGCCCGGGATAATGCCATACTTCTTCTTGTCCATGCGGACGAAGCGGCCCGAAAGGCCTTCCGCCGGCGTAGCGAGCAAGCTGAAGTTGAGGCCGAGGCGCTTACTTTCCTTGTCGCAGAAGTCGCGCATGTGGCCAATAATCTTGAGGCCGAGTTCCTGGCTGGCTTCGGATTCGCCGTGGTGCTTGCCCGTAAGCATGACGAGCGTTTCGGCAAGGCCGATAAAGCCGATGGAGAGCGTACCGTGCTTGATGACCTCGCCCACCGTGTCTTCCCAGCCGAGCTTGTCGGAATCAATCCACACGCCCTGCCCCATGAGGAACGGGAAGTTCTTGACCTTGCGGCGGCTCTGCACGGCGAAGCGTTCCATGAGCTGGTCGCTCACGAGCTGCAGCATGCGGTCGAGTTCCTTGAAGAACAGGTCAACCGAGCGCATCTTGATGGCGATGCGCGGAAGGTTGATGGAGGTGAAGCTCAGGTTGCCACGGCCGTAAGAGATTTCGCGGGTCGGGTCGTAGTTGTTGCCGATAACGCGGGTACGGCAGCCCATGTACGAAATTTCGGTTTCCGGGTGGCCTTCCTTGTAGTACTGCAGGTTGTACGGAGCATCCTGGAAACTGAAGTTCGGGAACAGACGCTTCGCGCTCACCTTGCAGGCAAGCTTGAACAGGTCGTAGTTCGGGTCGCCCTCGTTGAGGTTCACGCCCTTCTTCACGCGGAAAATCTGGATCGGGAAGATGGCAGTCTCGCCACCGCCCAGGCCCTCGTCCGTAGTGAGGAGGAGGTTACGCATGACCATGCGGGCTTCCGGATCGGTGCACATACCGTAGTTGATGCTAGAGAACGGAGTCTGCGCACCGGCGCGGCTGTGCATGGAGTTCAGGTTGTGGACAAACGCTTCCATCGCCTGGAAGGTAGCCCTGTCAGTCTCTTCGTAAGCCTGCTTCTCGGCAAACTTCTGGGCCTTCATCACCATCTCGGTATCGAAGGTCTTGGAAAGTTCACGGGCTTCGGTTTCCACAAACTTCTCGTTCGGCACGAGGGTCGCCACCATGCCCATCTGTTCCATTTCGGAATGGAGCTTCTTCACGATAGGCATGATTTCCTCTTCTTCCTTGCCGGTGAAGAGGATGAGGGCCTTTACCATGTTAGAGAGGTAGGCCTTGCGGTAGGTAATGCGCACGCCGTTCGCCATCGCGTAGTCAAAGTTCGGCACCGACTGGCCGCCGTGCTGGTCGTTCTGGTTACTTTGTATGGCAATCGCCGCGAGGGCAGCGTAGCTGCGGATATCCTTCGGTTCGCGGAGGTGGCCGTGACCGGTATTGAAGCCGTTTTTGAACAACTTAATAAGGTCAATCTGGCAGCACGTCATGGTGAGCGAGTAGAAATCCAGGTCGTGGATATGGATATCGCCATCCATGTGGGCGCGGCTGTGCTCGGGCTTGAGCATCATCATCGTGTAGAAGTGCTTCGCAGATTCGCTACCGTACTTGAGCATCGTGCCCATCGCGGTATCGCCGTCGATGTTCGCGTTCTCGCGCTTGAGGTCGGATTCCTTCGCGGAACTGAACGTGATGTCGCGGAGCGTGTGCATGAGTCGGGTGTTCACCTCGCGGATGCGGGTACGCTCGGCACGGTACAGGATGTAGCTCTTGGCGGTATCGGCGTAGTTGTTGTCGGTAAGCGCCTTTTCGACCGCGTCCTGGATCTCTTCGATGTCCGGCTTGGTCTTGCCTTCGGCCTCGAGGCGGCCCACGGCGTAGGCGGCTACCTTTAGAGCAGTACTGCTCAAAACGTCTTCGTGGCCAAGCAGGTCAATCTGTTCCTGGGATGCCTTGATCTGTTCGTTGAGTTCGCCAGAGGCGCGGAAGGCCTTGATAATGGCGTCAGAAATCTTCTCGATGTTGAACGGCATTTCGCGGCCGTCACGCTTCCTAACTGTAAAAATCATACCAATCCAAAAAAAAGTTCAACACACTACATCTTGTGCAAGAGGTCGAACCGCCACCACAAGATGTAGGTAATAAGATAATAAAACATTTTGGCAAAAGAATGATTTTTTTCAAAAAAACAGTAATTTTTTTGTAATAATACGAAAAACTTATCAACAACTTGTAAAATGGTTGTAGCCGGACCTCGACCGCTGGTCGGGTTTTGAAAAATCCAACTCCCTATGGCACAAACATTTAGCCGTTTCGGGGGTTCCGGAAAACTATTCACACCCCCAAAAAGGGGCTATTTTCGCCCCAGCGGGTTGACAAGGAACCGCAGTTTGAGCAGTAGTTTTGGGGGTTACTTCAGTTCCACGACAATACGGACAAAAGCGCTGACCTCGACGGAATCGGCGATGGCGTTTTCGTCGGGGCCCATTTCGGCAGCGCCGTCCAGCATCGCCGCTTTCGCCATCATGAGGCCATTCGTGCGGTACCTGCGATTGTAGGTAATTCCGCCGCCTTCCCCGTTAATCTGGAGAACGCGACCGAGCTTGGCGTCAACACCTTCGGCATAGTCGCGAGCCTTCGCCAGCGCCTTCTTGCCCGCAGCCTTGATAACCTGCGACTGGACGCCATCGACATCCTTAAGCTGGGCCGCCGTCCTATGGATTTCGACATCCGGCTCGGCCGCAAGCGCCTGCACAAGAGCGGCGGCATCAATTTTGCGATTTACCGTAACGACAAAATTCTGCGTGGCCACGTAACCGACAAGTTCGCGCTTTCCACTACGGTACGACCAATCCTTGCGGACATCCACGCTGTTCTGCTCCACGTTGGACTGCGGAATTTCAAGCGACTTCACGTTTTCGAAAATCACCGAACGGCGTTCGGCCAGACGCCTAGTTACAGTTTCCTTGTCCCTGCCGCGGATTTCGAGGCTAAAGCCCATCTCGAACTTGTCGGCGGCAAACTTCTTGGACTCCGAAACCGAGACCTCGATTTTCGGGACGTCGTACACCGTCGTACCATCAGAAGAAACCGCAGGTACAACAGAGGGTTCGGCCTTCACTGTGCGGATAAGGACGCACGCGCAGGCAATCAGCAACACGAGACAGATGATGTTAAGCAGTTTTGCAATCATCGTTCAGACCTCCTTTTTTTTGGAAATCACCTTATTTCTTCGCGAACAGGAGCGCCGCAAACTTGAGCACGACGGCGACGAACACGGTGGTCGTCATGCTGATGAACGGCATCCACGGCCAGCTGAAGACTTTATCAAAAACGGCAGGCACGCCAAAGGCGGGAATACCCTGGATAAGCACGAGGCTCCCCATGCCGCAAAGTACGGAGGCAATCACCTGCCAGCTCTTGAGGCCCTTCACGAAGAACGCGAGGAGGAACATGCCGAGAAGCGGGCCTGTAAAAAGTCCCGTAAAGAAGAGGGCGTTCTTGAGGAGGCTCCCCTGCTGCGTTGCGGCAAAGAGCGCAAAGAACACGCCGAGTACGCCCCAGACCACCGTCCAAATTTTAGCACGCTTGAGCCCGCCCATTCCCGCAGATTCGTCCCAGCCGAGGAAATCGCGTTCGGACGTATTGCTGAGCGAATTGATGGAACTAGAAAGGCTGCTCATGGCCGCCGCGCAAATGGCGGCAACAATCAAGCCCGTCACACCAGACGGAAGGCCGTTCACGATAAAGTACGGGAACACGTCGTTCTGCCCGACACTTTCGGGGAGGCTAGCGACATGCGCCTTCTGATAATAAACGTAAAGAGCGGCGCCCACCCAGTAGAAAAGAATCGAGACAAAGCAGCCGAGCACCATCGAAAGCACGCTCGAGCGGTTCGCCGCCTTCACGTCCTTGCAGCTCAGATAACGTTGTACAAACTGCTGGTCACACCCGCGTATCGCAATTTCGAGAACGGCATACGCGAAGCCCGCAGAAATAAGCGTGCGCGCGTTGGATACATCCATCGAGGCGTCCCACCACTTTGTCTTGCCGGCCTCGCTCGCCATGGCCGCCATCTCGCCGAAACCGCCTACCGCGTTCGAGATAAGCACGAGCACCAGGACGCCACCGCCAAAGAACACGCAGAACTGCATCACATCGGTCCAGATGACGGCCCTGATACCGCCGAACCACGTGTAGAAAATCGCGACCGCGGCAGAAACGACAATGGCCAGTTTCAAGTCTATGTGCAGGATTTGCGCCAGCACGAGCGAGGGCGCATAAAGCAATATACCCGTACGCAACAGCAGGTGCAGACTGTAGAACACCGCGGCAAGCCGGCGCACAGCCTTCGAGCCGAAACGCACTTCGAAAAGTTCGTACGCGCTGGAAATGCCCGACGTGCGGAACCGAGGAATGAACACAAAGCCCACGACGACGATGCTCAGGAGAGCGCCAATCTGGAACATGAGGAACGTCATGTTGTCGCCGTACACGTCGGCTGGAGCACCAAGGAATGTCGTCGCGCTCACGGATGTCGCGATGAGGCTTATGCCCACGGCGACCCACGGCATGGAACCACCACCGAACATGTATTCCTTGAGATTCTTGTTACCGCGGGAAACCCACAGGCCAATAAACAGCGAAAGCAACAGGTAGGCAGCAAGCACTACCCAGTCAAGCAACGTAAACACGACTAGACTCCCTGCTCAACGGCAACGTGCTCGGCCGTCTTGTCGGTGTACTGGATAACCTGGTTGCGGCCGCCTTCCTTCGCCTTGTAGAGCGCCTGGTCCGCATAGGTCACCGCCTTCTTCATGTCGTGGAAGTCGGGCGTCACGAGGAAGGCGCCGATGCTCACGGTCACGCGGAGGGGGTCCTGCTGGTGCACGTCGAACTCGAGCTTCATTACCGCATGGCGAATGCGTTCCGCCGTCTCGATCATCCCTTCGGGGGTCGTATCGACAAGGCCAACGACAAACTCCTCGCCACCGTAACGGGCGACAATGTCTATTTCCTTGCGGATTTCGCCACTGATGGCACCCGCGATTCCCTTGATGACCACATCGCCGATGGGGTGGCCGTAGGTATCGTTCACGTTCTTGAAGTGGTCGATATCCATCATGAGCACGCCGATATTGTACTTCTGGCGGTCGGCTCGAATCTTCTCGGTACGCAGGTTCTCGTGGAGCGTACGGTGGTTGATAAGCCCGGTAAGGCCGTCGCGCGTCGCGAGGTCCTTGTCGCGTTCCACCTGGCAGGCACGCGCATACGCAAAACCCGCAACACCCGCAAAAGCCTTGAGCAGGTTCATCTCGTGTTCGGAATAGCGGTCGCTCCGGCGGCTTTCGAGACAGATGGCGAGTTCCGCCTGTTCCGCGTTCGCGTCGGAAGGCACCGGCATCACGAACAGTTGGCGGATATCCATGTTCTTCTTTTCCTGGCTGTCGATACGCGGGATGTACGCATTGAACGCCGACTGGTTGAACGTGCGTTCTACCGGACGGTTATGGTACAGCGCGAGAATCGCAAGGCCCTTGTCGGAAAGCGTAAATGTCTTGTTCTCGAACTGGTCGGCATCGATACCGTAGCAGCTCACTACGCGGCCCGTACGTTCCTGGTGCAGGTTGTAGTCGTTCTGGCGGTCGAGGGCCAGAATCATCATGCGGTCGAAGGGAATGTTGCCCTTCACGTATTCCGAAATCTGGCGGTAGATTTCCTTCACCGACATGTTCTTGAAGAACTGGTGCTGGTAATGGTACAGCACGCTGAACTGCTGCTGCTCGATGTAGTTCTTCGCCGAAACAAAACTCTTGAAATAGAGCGTATAGAGCGTGCTCGCGATGTAGGTAAGCGCCTGCGCCGTATGCTGGTTGAACGCACTCGGGTAGAGCGAATCCATCACGACAGCACCCACGCGGTTCTTGCCGCGGTCAAGCATCGGGACCGCGACTACGGACTTGATCATCGGGTTATCGATGTAGTAGAGCAGAGGCTTGCCGCCCGAAAGGTCGCCCTCGAGCAGGCGGTTCACGTCGAGGCGGAAAAGCTGGCTGATAAGGCCCGTATTCTCGGTAATCTTCACGTCGGTCGCAATCTTCGCCTCGGGATTCGAGCAGGCATACGCGCGGATTCCCCATTCCTTCATGGAATTGAGAGGCGAAAAGACCACGAGGGAATGCACGTTCGGGACAATGCGCTTGAGGCCCTCGAGCATATCGCCGAAGGCTTTTTTCACGTCGGCATCGGCGCGCGCCCACACCTGGTTTACACGGAGGGTCGAACCGGGCTCGTTGTAATCGGTCTCGGAATCCCCGAAGGAATTCTTGAGTTCGGGCGTGACGGCAGGGGTAATTCCCGTAGCGCGCACTGCACTCCCCACCACAGGGAGCGACGCGGTCTTTCCGCCGGGAATACGCGGCAGGTTCATGTAACCGAGAGCCGCGGCGACACCCGCAAAGGGGATCAGGAACAGGAACATCCCCCCCTGGAGCGAAAGACCCAGGAGGAAGCCTGCAACAACGAACAAGATTATCGACATCTGCATCTGCGTCCTCTGAAACTTACAGCCGGAATGAACGGTAGAGCATGGAGCAGGCGACTCCCGCGAACAGGAAATGGCTTATCCATGCGGCAAGGAATGGCGACAGCGCCCCGTTTTCACCCATCTTCAATCCGATTCTTTCTAGAATATAATAACTAAAAACGAGCAACAGGCCAACTCCGAACTTCTGGGATAGCCCTCCAGAACGACTATACCTGTGGCAAAGGGCCGCCCCGATGAGAAGCACGATCAGGTTCATCCAGTGGGCCGAGCGCTTGAAGTGCAGCGAGGTTTCCATGGCACGCGTATCTTCACCGGAGCGTTTCAGCACCTCGATGCGTTCCATCACCATCTTCGAGTCCATCTCGTCGGAAACCTGGCGTTCGTTGATGAGGTCCTCGGGCCGGGTAAACACCTTCCCGAGCATCTTTTCCCTGTGGAACGTCAGTACCGTCACCGAGCCGTCCTTGTTGAACACGCGCTTCATGCCGCGTTCGAACAGCCAGCACGGTTCCTCGCGCAGGGAATCGGGCTTCGTGGTATCGGGTTCGAGCCAGCGCACCGTCTTCGCGTCGTAACGTTCCGCAAGCCTTCCCTGCTCGCGCAGGAGCAGCACCACGTCGCGGCCCATCTTCGCCTTGCCCGAATAGAACTTGAAGAACCAGCTCGCCTTCTCGCTGTCGATAAACGTGAAGTCGTTCTTTTCCTTGATGCGCGGGTTCTTCTTCTTTTGCGCGTTCGTCTCCATGATTTCGAGGCGCTTGTGGTTCGCGTCGGGCAGCCAGTGTTCGCTCATCTCGTACGAACCTACCGAGGCGAGCACACCCAAAAAGAATATCGGGAACAGCGTCTTGAGCGGGCTCTGGCCCGAGCTCTGCATGGCGCTCATCTCGAGATGGCGAGACATGTTACCCACCGAAGCCAGCACCGCGATAAACATCGAAACCGGCGTGATAAGGTACAGCATGTACGGCAGGTAGCAGAAGTAGTAGTCGAGAGCGTCCTTCGTATCGCGGGCAAGCCACGTCTTGATGTTGCCCACGAAGTCAATAACGGCGAACATGAAGATGGCACCGATGGTCACGATAAGGAACATCTTGAGGAAATTCCAGACTAGGTACCTTGAAAACTTCATGCGCGGCCCCTCCCTATGGAGCGGAACTTGCGGCCCGCCGCCCTCATGAACCTGAAGAACTTGGAATCGCCGGTAAAGCGGTCACGCACCATCGCCACCGTAATGAATATGCCGAACACGCCGATGATGATGTTCGACGCCCACATGGCAAGTTCCGGCGAGATGATAAGGCGGTCGGCCAGGTTCTCGCCGCCGATAAGGCAAATCCAGTAAATCACGAAAAACGCAAGACTGTAGATAATGCCCGTACCGATACCGCCCTTGCGGGCCATGATACCGAGGGGAGCACCGATAAGCACGAAAATGAAGCACGCGAACGAGGTGCTGAACTTCTTGTGGATTTCGACCAGGTACTGCGCGGCCCGCTTCTGTTCGGATTCCATGCGGCTCCACAGCCTCTCCGTATTGCGCAACGCAGAAATCTCCTGCATGCGCAGGCGTTGCAGGGACTTGCGCCTCTGGACAGAATCAGGGAACAGCGCTCCCTTTGCGTCTTGAGGCACAATGCTATCGCCCTTCACGTAGTCGCGGGTCGCGACGAGGGTCGGCAGGCGCTTCTCGAAGGCCACCTGCGATACGGTATCGTACTTCGCACGGGCCTCGTTCACCACGTCCATCATCATCTCGACGGGCATCTCGCGGTCACTGCGGTAACTGCGGCTCCTGCGTTCCAGGCGGTCGTCCACGTTCTGCAGGGCAAGGTCCTGCGAGAAGAAGCGGATTCGGAAATAGTTCTCGGGCTTGTCCGGGTCCACCGTATGCGTCTCGCCACTGCGGAGCCTGAACATGAGGGTAGCACCGTTATCCACGTAGTCGAGCGTCGCACTGTCGGCATAGACAATCCTCGGCGCGCCCTTCTTTTCCATCTCGTACACCTGGATGCCGTAAAGCACGCCCGATACCGGGTCGATGCGGTTTACCCACAGGTGTACGTCCGGGAACTGCGTGATCAGGCGCCCCGCGTCGATAAACACGTGCGGTTTCTTGCGCGAGACCGCGTTCATGAGTTCTACGGAGCGGTGGTTCGCCTCGGGCAATACCCAGTTGTTGAAAAGAATCATGAGCACCACAAGGAGCGAGGCCACAAGCATCACGGGGCGCATGAGCGACAAGGGGGAAACACCTGCCGCCTTGACCGCAGTAATCTCGTGGTCGCCCGAAAGGCGCCCGAAAGCCATGAGGCATGCGACAAGCACCGCCATCGGAATCGAAAGCGAAAGCATCCATGCGAGGTTCAGCGCGAATATTTCGAGCACCGTCGATGCGGGCAGGCCCTTCGACAGCACGTTATCAAGAATTTTTACAAGAAAATCGACAACAAACAAAAACGTTATGCCAAAAAGCGCCGCCAGGAACGGACCAATAAGCTCTTTCAACACATAACGGACTAGAATCATT
This sequence comes from Fibrobacter sp. UWR3, assembly GCF_900143055.1. Taxonomy (NCBI): domain Bacteria; kingdom Pseudomonadati; phylum Fibrobacterota; class Fibrobacteria; order Fibrobacterales; family Fibrobacteraceae; genus Fibrobacter; species Fibrobacter sp. UWR3. Next base: position 460,952 of record NZ_FRCW01000002.1, read on the forward strand.
TTTCCTTACGTTCGATTTTTTCTACTTTAACGGTGAAAAATTAGAATTAACCGAAGAAAAAAAATGAAACTGACCCTAAAGACAGCACTGTTCTCAAGCATTTTTCTTAGCGTAGCCCTTTTAAGCGGTTGCTCGTCCGATTCTTCGGGCAGGGTAACGCACACGCAGTTCTGCAAGAACAAGTACGACAAGGCCGAAGAGCTCTTCAAGAAGGAAAAGTACGGACGCGTCATCGACAAGGCCGAAGAAATCATGAGCTACTGTGCCGGTACGGGCTACCTGGAACAGACTTCGTTCCTGCTCGCCGAGAGTCACTTCAACCTGGAAAACTGGATCGAGGCGCGCGGCGAATACGGCAGCTTCATCGCGAACTTCCCCGGCTCCCCGTTTGCGGAATCCGCCGAGTTCAAGAAGGCCATCTGCTCGTTCAACATGGAATTCCGCGTGAGCCGCGACGAGGCGAACACCACCGTCGCCATGAAGGATTTCGAACGTTACCTCTCGAACCATCCCGATACCCCGCTACGTGACTCCATCAACTACTACTACGGACTGCTCGTGGAACGCATCGCCGAGAAGGAATTCCAGACGGCAAGGCTCTACCTGCGCATGGACAAGCCGCAGGCGGCGGTCATCTACTTCAAGGAATTCCTCGAGACCTACCAGCAGTCCAAGCGCCGCAAGGAAGCGTTGTTCCTCACCTCGCAGGCATACACCGACCTCGACCAGTTCGAGGCTGCACGCGAATACCTGAACATGGCGAAGCTCGAACTCAAGGATGACGACAAGGACGGTCACAAGCTCCTCAAAAAGACCGAGAAAAAAATCGCGAAGGCCGAAGAAAAATTCGAGAAGCGTATGAAGAAGGATTCCGAAAAGAAGCGCATCCTGAAAGAAGAACGCGAAATGCTGAACTAGGTCTCTTATGCGTCAAGCGGGTTTCAAGTCCATCCTCGTGCTATTCGCCACGCTGCTCTGTGCGACGGGCGCAATCGCCGATGACGAGGAATCCAAGCCCACGCGCGACCTTTCCAGGCTTTCCGTTTTTGCGCAGCCTTCCATTTCATTCCTGAGTTTTGACCAGCGCAAGTATTTCCAGAACGCCGTCGACACCATCTACGCCGAGTTCAAGTCACAGGCGGTCGACGCCGAGGAATCACTGTACGTGGCAAAGCAGAACTTCCAGAAGGTGAACTTCTGCTTCCCGGTCACGGCAGGCCTACAGTACCAGGTGACGGACGGACACTTCTTGAGCGCGGGCATAGGGTTCATCTACGACAACGAATCGGTGGTGCTTTCTGACCGCAAGAACAAGGCGCACAACTACAGTTACACCATCCAGGGCGTCCCCGCATTCCTGGAATACAGGCTCGCGATACCCGGGAACCTCATCACGCTTTCGAACGGCGGACTGTTCAGCGTCGCCGTACGCTGGTACTGGACTCTCCCCGGAACGGAAATCTACACCACCTGGGGCAAGCTCGAGGCAAACAACAAGCCCTGGGGCGCTGGCTTCGGCGTGAGCCTCGGGTACCTGATAGCAAGCTGGAACGGACTCAACGTGTTCGGCGACATCGGGTTCAGCACCATCAAGGTGGAATCGAAGGAAACGTTTGCGGACATCGTTCCGGATGGCCCGACCGAGAAGGCCAAGTGGGATATCGGAGGCCTGCAACTGCAGATCCGCATGAGTTTCGGGCTTATCAAGATGCCCGCAGTAAAGCTCGAGGACGCCGTCGCGAAAGGCAAGGATGCAAAGGCGAGCAACGCGACTGCCGTCGCCGACTCAACGACCGCACAGAAGCCGGTCGCCGACACGACAGCCGTAGCAAACACAGCAGCCGTCGCCGACACGACTGCAGCGCCGAAGCCGGCGGAAAAGCCGGTCGAGAACGCTACGCCTAGCAGCGAAGCCGCCGAGAAAAATGCCGGAGATGCCACGGGTATTGAAACTGCACCGGCAACCACGGCCGAACCGCCTGCAGAAAAGATTCAACCGAAGGCGGAATAATGAGCCTGCTCCCCGGGGAAAAGCCGCAGTACGCGGAAACGCACTTCAAGTTCCGGCTGCCTTGGTCGCTGCTGTACAGGCCGTGGCCCGAAATCATCGTGGACGCGCCCTTCCAGTTTATACCCGGAGCGGAACCTACCCTATGGATAGTCGCGCGTGACGCGCACCGGTTCCCGACACTCATCGAGAAGATGGATGTTGAAATAAGTTCCAAGGATTTGGCGGATGAAGCAAGTTTGTCAGGTGTTGCAAGTTTGTCGGATGCTAAAAGTTTGGCGGTCGCAAATTTCGTGCCAGCCAGGAATATTGATTTAAATATCCGCGCTACGGAACAGTTCGGGTTTTTCCCTGTGAACCTGGGAACGCTCCCTGCGGGCAATTACGATATCCGTTGCAAGGTGACTGCCCGCCGTATTGACACTTCAACGAACGGTACTACAGACAAAGTAAGAACGTTTGTCCGCTGGAACCTGCCCGGGCTAAAACCCGCCCCGCTAAAGATACAGGTACTTGCGCAGGACCCGCCGAAGGCCCCCGGATTTATCGCCGGCGAAATGCACTGCCACACGCGATACTCCTGCGACCACGTGGAATACGGGGCCTCTCCCGCGGTACTGCAACAGGCGGCAAAGGCCATCGGGCTCGATTTCGTGAGCTGTACCGATCACGCCTACGATTTCGCATTCTCCGAAGAAGACTACACGAAGGAAGCGCCTTCGCCCGCACCGCGCTTCCAGGCGCTCCGCGACGAGATTGCATCGCTCCCTTCCGGCGAAGGCATGCCCCTCCTACTCGCGGGCGAAGAAGTTTCTGCAGGCAACAGCAAAGGCGAGAACGTTCACATGCTCGCCCTCGCCCCGGACGGTTACCTGCCCGGGCTCGGCGACTGCGGGCGCTACTGGCTCGACAACAAGCCCACAATGAAGATTCCGCAACTCCTGCAGGCGACAGGCGCGCACTGCTTCGCGGCGCACCCCTTCCAGCAGATGGGATTGCTCGAGAAATTCATCTTTAGGCGCGGGTACTGGAGTCACAAGGACCTGAATCTGGACGCAGCCCACAAGATACGCGGGCTGCAGTTCTGGAACGGAATTCGCGACGAAGGCTTCAAGCTCGGGCGCGAGTTCTGGATCGAAGAACTCGGCAAAGGGAACTTCTTGCTCCCGATTGGCGGCAACGATGCGCACGGCGACCTGAACGACACCACATCCGTCGCGACACCGCTCTGCACGCTCCGGCACACGCGCGACCATATTTTCGGGAAGGTACGGACCGTGGTGAGACACCCTCGTCATACCGCAGTCGAGCATAGCGAGACATGCGTATCCACAAATCATTTAGTAGACTCACTTGCCCCTACGGGGCTGCGGAGTGACGATGGCACCGTCATCACGCAAGAAAACATCAACGAGGCCTTCGCGGGTGACAACTGCTACGTCACCGATGGCCCTGCCCTCTGGTGGGAACGTGCCGACATCCACGGGAGCAAGGGAATCATATTCCACGCCCGCAATACGAACGACTTTGGCGGGGCATTCCGCTACATCCGCATATTCGGGCGCCGCTACACTACAGGCGGCAAGCTCGCGAAGCAAGAGGAACTCTGCATAGAAAGCCTCGTCGCCGCACCCGCAAGTAGCGACATCGAAATCCACTTCGACAACTTCGCCTACCTACGCGCCGAATGCGAATCTGCGACAGGAAAGTTCGCCATGACCTCCGCCGCGAAGGCCCTCTGATTAAAACCGATAAATCAGTGATTTAAGCGATTAATCACCGGTATCCTAGCTTTGGACTTGTCGTTTTTCGCGCAAATTCGCCACCTTTCTTTTGGCACGATTCTTGCATCATAAGGGGGATGAGTCGGTTAAGTAAACAACTAATTCGGGAGAAGGTCGAGGAGATTCGGAAGCACAAGTTTTTCGA